>JAHEYR010000070.1 GCA_023251485.1 Bacteroidales bacterium | reverse complement strand
TGAAACTGCTTTATCTTCTGTTATATCACCTACTATGCTAATCTTTGCTACCGATGGTGCAGAATATAGATCATAGTAGTTCTTCAGATCATCGAGCTTTATCTTTTCAACTGATTTTATAGTCCCGGCAGCTTCATTAAAAAGAATATTATTGGTTCCATAAACCAACTTATTGAATACACTTTGTGCAATGGAAGTTGGGGAAGTTTCTGTTCTTTTTAATCCTTCTATTGTTTGTCTCTTCGCAAGCGCAAACTCTTTCTCATCCCAACGTGGCTCATACAACATCTCTTTCGCCAACGCAAAAGTTTCATTTAATTTGCTTGAAAGACAACTTCCGGTTATTAAAATAGACTCTTTTCCACCCATAATATTTATGTTCGCACCTAAATCTTGCATGGCTTCATCCAGCTCAACAGGTGTTTTTGTTTTTGTCCCTTGGTTCATTAATCTCGCTGTTAATGAGCCAACTCCAATCAAATCAGGGTTGTCAAGCAACATCCCACCTTTCAGGATAATCGAGAATTCAACCAGCGGTAATTGTGTTTTCGTGATACCGAAGACAGGAATTCCGTTGGCTGTTTTATCTTTCCATATTTTGGGAAGTGTGACGACAGGATCCGGACCTTTGACAGGTTCCTTTGTCCTATCGATCTTTGAAGGAATGGGGACATATTTAGAAGCTGCGATTTCTTTTTTCTTCGTTCCCTGGTCATCAATAGCCTCTTCTTTTACTACCCACAATTTTGAATTTGATGCTGCTAAATCTGTTTTGCCTTTAGGGACAATACTCGTGATCAGATAATTTTGATTCTTAATATACTTGTTATACACTCTCCAGATATCATCTTTTGTAACACTCATTCTGTTATTGAAATCAGTTGTCATAAAATCTGGCGATCCATTAAAAATATTGTAATCCCCTAACAGTCGTGCTTTATTCAAAACGCTTGCACTTTGTCTGTAAAAGCCATATTCGATTCCTGCTTTTTGCCTTTCTACATCTTTGTCTGTAAATCCGTCTTTTTCAAATCGTTGGAATGCTTCTTTAACTGAAGCTTCTACATCGGTTAAATTAATATTAGGTAATGCCGTAATGGATATGTCGAATGTTCCGGTAAGCTCTGAGCTGCTATGTCGTGCTGAAACAGAAAGGGCAAGTTTCTTTTCTTCAACAATTACTTTGTACAAAGGAGAATTATTGCCTCTTGCGAAAATACGTCCGAAGAAGTCGAGCGCATAAGCATCTTTATTATAATCTTCTACAGTAGGGAATTCCATTGTAAGTCTGGGAGCATTTGCCAGATTATCTTCACAATAGGCTCTTACAGTCTCGCTAAGCGTAACCCCCATTTTAGGTAGTGGTGGAAGTGCCGGTGCTGATTTAATTTCAGCAAAGTATTTTTCAATCCATTTCTTTGTTTGTGCAACATCAATATCACCAGCCACAATTAAGGTGGCATTACTCGGAGCATAATACTTTGCATGAAAATCTAATACATCCTGAAGTGAGGCGGCTGCAAGATCTTCCAGGTCGCCAATAACGGTATGTCCATATGGATGAGAGGCAGGATACATTAACTTAGTTGATATGTATTGACTTTGCGAATAGGGTCTGTTATCTCCTTGACGTTTCTCATTCTGAACAACATTCTGTTGAGTGACAAATGTTTCCTGGTTAACTTTGCTTAAAAGGAATCCCATTCTGTCTGATTCCATCCACAATGCCATTTCTACTGCATTCTTAGGAACTACTTCGAAATAATTGGTTCGGTCAGTGTTTGTGGAGCCGTTTACAGTCGAGGCGCCGGCTGTTTGAAGTTTCTTGAACCACTGTCCTTGCGGAATATCTTGCGACTCATTGAATCTGAGATGTTCAAACAGATGAGCAAATCCTGTCTTGCCTTGAATCTCTCTCGCTGAACCGACATGGTAAACAACATACACAGCTGCAATGGGGTTAGATTTATCAACATGAAGAATCACATTCATTCCGTTGGATAACACATATTTCTCGTAAGGAATTTTGAATTCCTTGTTCTTCTCTGCTCCAATGAGCGCGAAGTTTAGGCAAAGCGATAATGCAATTAACATAAGAGACAGTTTGGTTTTCATTATTTCTCCATTTTAGGGTTGATAAATTCATCTCATTTGAAAAGAACTGCAACAAAAAAGCCTGTTAGTGATTTGAGTTATCTGACTTTAACACATTGTCAGATCATGAACACACGTAAAGATCTGATTTTTTTAATAATTATCAGTAAAATATTGAGATATTGTATCGTTAACGATAGATTTATTTTAGAGGCAGGGAAGATTCAAAGACTTCAAATCGATAATCCAGATCTTTTAGTAGTCGTTTCTTGACGGCATCTTCTTTAATAAAGCTATACGTGATGCTGTTGTATACAAACTGCTTTATATCTGCATAGCTGATACTTTTATATCTCTTTGCCAGTAATACATATTGCTCTGTCATGTTGGTTCTTAGGACGCCTGCATCATCCGTACTAATCACGATGGGTACTCCAAATTCTTTATAGAGCATTATTGGATGTCGGTCATCTTTTACCTTCAGAATAAACTCATTACTTACCAGATTAATTTCTACCGGAATTTTATTCTGACTCATGTAACGTAATAATGAATAACAATTCTCTTCATAGGGGATGTCAACACCATGGCCAATACGATTAGCTTTTGCAGTATAGACTGCCGAATTAATATGCCATGTGAGTTCTTCGGGCTGAACAAGTCCTATGGTAAGTTCACCTGCATGCATGGTATATTTTACATCAGGAAAGCGAGAATGACAATATTTGAACATGAGCATATGTAACCAGTAATCATTCATTGAAACTTCACCATCCTCAGGTGCAACAATATTTACGCCTACAACTAAGGGGCTACTGTTTGCTGAGATGAAATTTACGACGAGGTTTTTGAATAGATCAACCGGTTCCATAAAGCGAAGTACAAAATCTTGATATCTCATCGTAAAATGATCATCGTCTATCTTCAACATGTTATGCAGTTTTGTAATAAAATTGTTGTTGAAATTCTCTGCATACCCTTTAGCACCTCTTTGTTGAAAAGTATTATAGAGTGAATCAAGCAGGAGCATGATTTTTTTCTCATTATGATTCGCTGATAATTGACGTAACTGAGCATTATACCTATTTAAATCAGCACTTTTCATTTCGAAAATTACGGGCGATAACTGTGTCTCTATATAGCTTAGATTCTCTTTAACCGCTCTGTTTTTTAGTTCTAGTAGCCCTTCAGCAAAATGCCCATCAGCCGCAGACCAGAATTTATCAAAGGATTCAAAAAATAATTTGTCGGAAGGGTAATCTACATGATTGTAATCCTTTATCGACCAATTTTGCATGATTTTCAATTTGTATTTCTCTAGCTCACCAAGGCTCTGTAGGGTTGAAAATTGTTTCCATGGTCCATTCGCTGGTTTCTCTTTCTCAACCATCATCGTTTCTGTATTCAGATAAAGATTTTCAGCAATGGCTCGTTTAAGTAACGATTCAGCATATATAGCTCCTGAATAGTGATGGTGTAAATCACCACCCTTCGGCATTTGAGAGAAAAAGGCAATTAGAGAGGCTTCGTTGTTTCTTATCTTTTCAAAGTATTGATCAACATTCTGTGAAAATCCGATATTCAGGATGAGCGTAAGGACTAGTGTTAAAAGTAGTTTCATCTTCATTGATTTAGTGTCACCGTTATTTATAATTTAATTGTCAGGCAATGCTTCAAATTATCTTTCAGCAAACTATGATGTCACATAAAGTGATTGTTTTTATGCCTGGAGCGCAATTATTATTTTTCAAAAATAATAATTTATAACAACAGTTATCTTACCTGACCGAATAAAACGATCAAGGGCTCACTATCAGTAGATTTCGATTGAACTAATTTTGTGGAAAATAGTTTTATTAGCAGTCTGAATTTAATGATCATTTTAATTCCCTTTCATTATAACTTGATTATTCCACCACTGTTTTAAAGGGGACGTTTTTAATGTTACTCGTGATAATTGCCATTATATCCGGCATTTATCAATAAATGATGAATCACATTTAAAATTTCTTTAATTATGGAACAGTCTTTCGACCCCATTAAAAACATGTATTTTCCTTCTAAGGAGATCTTGAAAAATGCAAACGTTAAGAATTATGAATCGCTTTACGCCAAGTCAATAGAAGACCGTGAAGGATTTTGGGCTGCTGAAGCTAAAAAGTTAGAGTGGTATAAAAAATGGGATAAAGTAGTAGATGAGAGTCAGAAACCTTTTTACAAATGGTTTACAGGTGGTAAAATCAATATCATTCACAATGCACTCGATCGGCATCAAAAAAATGCTACTCGCAATAAGCTGGCTATCATTTGGGAAGGTGAACCGGGCGATGTGAGATCTTTTTCATATCATGCATTAAATCGTGAAGTGTCAAGGTTTGCGAATGTCTTAAGAGCGATGGGTGCCCGAAAAGGGGAGGTGGTGACCATATATATGCCGCAAATACCCGAAATGGTAGTTGCAATGTTAGCATGTGCTAAGATAGGAGCTCCGCATAGTGTTGTTTATGGTGGGTTTAGTGTCGAAGCTCTGGCCGAGCGGATTGAAGATGCCCGAAGCAGAATTCTGATTACTTCTGATGGTGGCTTTCGTAGGGGGAAACCAACACAGTTGAAGAAAATAGCCAATGAAGCGATGCAACGATCGGCCACTATTGAGGTTTGCATAACAGTAAAGCGCACAGGCGAAGAATGTTATATGGAAAACGATCGCGACTTCTGGTACCACGATCTCATGGGCATGCCTATAGCCAATTCAGGAAGTCAAACTGAACAAACAGATGCAGAAGATCCACTATTTATATTATATACTTCAGGAACTACCGGAAAGCCTAAAGGACTTGTTCATACACATGGAGGATATGCGGTCTATACATCTACCACCTATAACTATGTCTTTGATATTAAACCTGAAGATCGTTGGTGGTGTGCTGCCGATCCGGGCTGGATTACAGGCCACAGCTATATCGTTTATGCTCCACTGATTAATGGTGCCACCATTATGATGTATGAAGGTGCACCCAATCATCCCTATCCAAACCGATGGTGGCAGATTGTTGAGAAATATGGTATTAATATCTTATATACATCTCCTACAGCCATTCGTGGACTCATGCGTTTTGGCGCTTCATGGGCTGATAGACATAACCTCAGTTCGTTACGACTGTTGGGTTCTGTAGGCGAACCGATCAATCCGGAAGCATGGAAATGGTATAATGAGGTGATTGGAAAGAATCGATGTCCGATTATGGATACCTGGTGGCAAACCGAGACTGGTGGTTTTATGATCACACCCTTACCGATCATGCCATTAAAGCCGGGTTCGGCTGCCAAACCTTTCTTTGGGAATGAAATCGCAATTGTTGATGATCAAGGCAAAGAAGTTAAGCTAGGAGAAGAGGGGAATCTGGTCATTAAAAACCCTTGGCCGGGAATGGCCAGGACGATATTGGGCGATTCCAAACGGTTTGTTGAAAAGTATTGGGAAAAATACAGTAAGCAAGGTTGGTATCTGGCTGGTGACTCAGCACGAATAGATGAAGATGGGTATTACTGGATAATCGGGAGAATTGATGATGTAATTAAAGTAAGTGGATATCGGTTGGGCTCGGCTGAAATTGAGAGTGCATTAGTGAGCCATCCTGCTGTAGCTGAAGCTGCAGCTATTGGTTTGCCCGATGAACTTCGAGGTAATATCATCCATGCAACAGTGATTTTACGTCAGAATATTACCGCCAGTCCTGCACTTGCTGAAGAACTGAAGATGCACGTTGAAAAGGAAATAGGCCCTATTGCCCGACCTGCTTTTGTTGAATTTGCAGATTCGTTACCCAAGACCCGTTCCGGAAAAATTATGCGTAGAGTTTTAAAAGCACGTGCCCTTGGACAGGAAACGGGTGATATTTCTACTCTTGAAGAATAAGTAGTTTCCTTAAATTTAAAAGGCTATCCTTTTGAGATAGCCTTTTAAATTGATTAAAAATCAACGTATTTTAATTTTTGTATTTGGCAACTCTTTTGTCGTTGATAATACCTTTCCAATTTAATCCAAAGGCAAAATCATACACATTCTTTTCCGAATCGACATAGCATTTCATGTCTCGTGGAACGTCTTCAAATTGCTCTTCAACCGTTTTCATGTTAACAGGCATCTGAAATGGCAGTAATCCCGAAGGTTCCGAAGAACCGGTTAAGACATCAAGAATGGCTTGATTCTGAACACCAAAGTGGATCAAAATTGCACTTGCACTCTTTTCAATTTCTGAAAATACCATCGGATTTGAAACCTTGACAATGACAATTACTGGCTTACTACCCATTTTGGTTTTAGTTTCAATAACGGTTTTCATGTCTGCGCTATTTGATGCAGTCGTTGTTTTATCTTTAAACGAACGATTTGTAAAGCTTTCTAAAGGACTTCCCCCTGCGATACTGGGATTACGCGCAAAAGTTGCTTTATAAGGTGCGTATTGTAGGCTGATCGGCACATATCCGTTTCCATCCTTTTTTACATCGGCTGATGAATACCCTACTCCTCCCTTTGGACTGTCGATGAATACCAATGCAATGTCTGCTTTTTCAGGGGTATCAACAACCTGAAAATATTTGTTGGCAAGTTCTGGTTTGACTGCATCTTCCCATTTCTCAGTTGTTTCAACGCCAAACCAATTACGTCCACCGGGAATATATTTTTTAGGGATATACACCTTCAACTGTTTTTGTAATGGAAGTGTCTTTTTTAGATTTTTCAACATTACAATCGAACGTAATTGTGCATTGTAACCGGCTTTCATAAATTCAGGATTGCCCACTGTTTTCATCGTTTCAGCAACATCGAGATATGGATTTTCAAACAATCCGACTCTGAATATATTACGGAGTAAACGAACAGCCGATTGCTCAAAACGTTTGCGCATATGCTCTTCTCCATATTTGGCAACCCCCATCTTGTAAGCTTCTATAACCGGCCCCATTTCGTTGTTTCCACCAAACTGATCAACGCCAGCTTCAATGGCTTTAAAGTGGCGTTCAGCTTCAGTCAATTTTTCAACCCCCCAGCACTTCCCCTGAAACAAATCAATGGCTTTTGTGTCTTTGGTAATCATCCAGTCGGTGCAGACTACTCCATCGTAACCATATTTTCCCCTTAATAAGTCTGTAATTAAATATTTATTGTAGCTGTTACCTACATTCTCACCATTTACTTTGTCCTGATTGAACGAGATAGTGTAATATGGCATTACTGCTGATGCTATTTTAGTTTCGCCTTCCAGTTTAAAAGCACCTTCTGTAAATGGTTTCAGGTGATCTTTTAAATTATTGCCCGGATAAACTGCATAAGCACCATAGCCAAAATGAGCATCGCGACCTCCCTCTTCAGGTCCTCCACCAGGCCAGTGTTTTACCATTGCATTTACACTCGTATAACCCCAGCCGTTCGAGATGACCGAACTACCTATTGATGTTTGGAACCCATCTACATAAGCTCTGGCCATATCTGTGGCAAGTTTAGGGTCCTCACCCATCGTTCCGTCAAAGCGACTCCAGCGTGGCTCAGTGGCCAGATCTATTTGGGGCGAAAGTGCTGTTGCAATCCCCAATGCACGATATTCAGTAGCAGCAATCTGGCCAAACTGTTTCATTAACTGTGGGTCGAATGAAGCAGCAATACCTACACTACCCGGCCACATAGATATTTTACCTCCTGCTCCGGCATTATATTCGGCATATGAATCGCTTCCATGACGTGGATCGGAGCTATTATTGGCCGGTATTCCCAAACCGATTCCTTCAACCAGCGTTTGTGCATTATTATTCCATTGTGCAGCAACTGCAGGACTCTGAACAGAGGTGATCAGCACATGTCGTAGATTATCCTTCGTCAGGAAAGTTTTTTGTTGATCTGTCAAGTCGCTGGCCAATACACCACTTTCAGAAAATGGTTTATTATTATATGTTCCACTGAACTGGCCTCCCCCCATCGCCGGGATGGCCTGATGAGCACTATATAACATCAAACCTGCAATCTGTTCGATCGACATTTTTGAAGCCAGATCTTTGGCTCGCACATCAGCAGGCAAACGCCAATCTTCGTAGATATCCAGTTTTCCGTTCTTATTCAGATCTTTAAATGCAAGTCCGTCGACTGTTAAGATTTGAACACCAGAAGTTGGCGCATAGCCAAGTGTT
Source organism: Bacteroidales bacterium (assembly GCA_023251485.1). Taxonomy (GTDB): domain Bacteria; phylum Bacteroidota; class Bacteroidia; order Bacteroidales; family Cfx3-03; genus Cfx3-03. Next base: position 6,199 of record JAHEYR010000070.1, on the reverse strand, counting down.
TGTCCTCCTTCGTTTTTGATCAATTTGAAGCCCCCTTTATCTATCGCTGTCCATTTCGGACTGTGACCGAAGCAAAAGAGCAAAGTTGTTAAAAGCCCTAATGCGCAAATATTTACAACTCTTTTCATGCTTGAATTGGTTTAGGTCTACTTCTTTGTTGGAAAATAGAAGCTGTTCAATAATTCATACCGTTTTTCCAGATCTCCATTTGTTATAACATGGGTATCTACATCAATTTGAAGGACTCCAGGTACAGCTTGATTGTTAATTGCCGGCCATTCAGGAACACCTAATCCATTAGGATTCCCTGTTTTAACGAAATTCAGATAATAGGATTGAAAGATCTCGGAGACGATAAAATCATCTGGTTGCCAATCATAAACCCGATTGGTATACAGATTTCCCATCGCATATTCAATATCAGACGAATGTGAAGCTCCTGTAGCTTTTGGCGTTTTAGAGATGCTTTTAGCCGGCGCATCCTGAACACCACCAGCAAGCCCTGCTACTTTATTTCGCATCGTTGCCACCATTTCAGGACGGGGATGACAAAAGCGATAGCGAAATACAGGTTTTCCACCCGTCTTTTTCTGAATATCTGTCCATTTCCATGTACTGAATCCAATGAACATATCTGATGCCAGGTCGGTGGCAGCAGATATAACTGAAGCATCATCCGTTGCATGGTACAGTTCAATTATTTTATCGGCGTTATCTCCAAACTTGTTTTTTACAGCCTCTTTGAAATTTACCAAAGTAGGCTCTTTACCTCCTAGGAAAAACTGATAAACCATCTCTTGTGAATTCCAACCTATTAATGATGGTACTTTGGCCTGTTCTCCATTTGAATAAATATCGACGGGTGACTTTGGTAAAAAATAACCGTCAATAGCCGATGAGAACTGGCCTTTTGCCTCTAATAACTTTTCCGCTGAGATTGCTCTCAGACCTGAAAGCGTTTCAGCATTAAGACTTTTGGCAACTTTTTGCCCATTCTTTTCGGCTTCGGCTAATGGAATAGGCGACAGGGCTCCCATTAACGAACCACTTGAGCCGATTGCTCCAGAAATCAGGTCTTTTGATAGGGGAGAACACACTTGTGCACTCACAGATATTGACCCGGCTGACTCACCTGCAATAGTTACTCTTCTGGGATCACCTCCAAAAGCAGATATATTTGCTTTAATCCATCTTAAAGCAGCTGTTTGATCCAAATATCCGTAATTCCCTGATGCATGTTTAGGCGACTCCTTTGTTAGTTCAGGATGTGAAAAGAAACCAAAAATGCCGAGCCGATAATTTACAGTAATTGAGATAATACCTTTTCGGGCCAGGGTTTCACCGGCGTAACGAGGTTCACACCCACCGCCTGCCATTAAGCCACCGCCATAGAAATAGACCAGTACCGGTAACTTTTCATTACCCGTAATTGCCGGAGTCCAGATGTTGAGGTAGAGACAGTCCTCACTCATTTTAGCAGAACCGAAATTCATATCACCAAATAAAGCAAGTTGCATAGGGCGGGGACCGAATTTATCGGCTTTTCTAACGCCTGTCCAGCTTATTACCGGTTGTGGCTCTTTCCATCTAAACTCTCCAACAGGTGGAGCTGCAAATGGAACCCCTTTAAATATTTTTACTCCTGAATTATTAATTCCCTCAATAACTCCATTGGCAGTTTTTACTTTCGGCGCATCATTGTTTAATTGAGCAAAAGTCGAAAAGCTAAATGCCAGCAAAACAAATAAAAACACAAATCGATATTTTTTCATGATCATTTTATTATTAAAACAGAATCCGTTTTTAAAAAGTACCTGCTTAAATATTTTGGTAATGAAGGTAATAAAAAAATACAAATGCACGAATTTTGAAATTAAAAGCATCCTATAAAAGTTATTGTATTTTTGTCTTTTGCAACATAGGCTGTGTTTTGTTGCATTGATGAAGCAAACGCTATCCCCATGGCGGCTATTCTGAATGTTTTATCATTTGATTTGTACCCTTGAGAAAACGAGGCTGATATCTGAAAGTTGATCTTTTTCTGACTAATTTTGCACCCAACTTTCGACATACATGGCCGAAATAGGGTCAGTCGAAAAAGTTGCGGAGAAATAAAGAAAGCCTTGCTAAAGCAAATTGATTGTATAAAACAACTCCCCGTGATTTCGGCCACTTGGGAGAAATCTGCTTATAGATGATTGGATATAAATGAGAGACTCCGATTCTGCTGGAAACCATCTTCTAATACCGCCCTAATATTCCCATAAAACGCTTCTTTTATAAGTATACAACAGTACATGAAACCCAAATGAATCCACATTGACTCCTCCATCCTTTCGCCATGCCTCCACCTAATTAGCGGAGGCATGGCGAAGGGATGCCGGACTCACGCCGGACCCAATAGTAGTAATACCACTGATATAGAGCAATTTAACCTAAGTTAAATAAGGGATATCGAAGAATATAAAACTGTATAATGTTGATTATGAAAACATTGAAGGCTAAAACAAGATAAATTATAACCAAATAGGGTTGATGAAGTTATTTAATAACCTTTTTACTCACTCCCTCAAAAGTTAATTTAACCGGGTTTATCAAGCCATCTTTGGTGAAGCTAAGTGTGTCGATGCAGAGTACGCGATGGTTCTGGTCTGTCTCTTCAAGGGGGCGACGATGATAAACAATATACCATATGTCTTTGCCGGGAATCTGAATAAAGGCGTGATGTCCGGAGCCAGTGGCAACCTTTAAATCTTGTTTCAGTATGTTGTCAACACGTTTGAAGGGACCTAATGGTGAATCAGCAACAGCATAGGCTACAGAGTAATCGGGGCCTGTCCATCCTCCCTCAGCCCATGTGAAATAGTATTTTCCATTGCGTTTGATCATGCAGGGACCTTCAACATACTTATCGGGAGTGATTTCTTTGAAGAGTGTTCCATCTTCAAAAGGAATAAATCCGGTTAGATTTTTATCCAGCTTAGCTACATTGCAATGTCCCCATCCTCCATAGAAGAGGTAGGCTTGTCCGTTATCGTCGATATAGACATGTGGGTCGATCGGTTGAGCTTTATTATGGAACTTGTCAATCAATGGTTTGCCGATAGCGTCTTTAAAAGGACCTTCGGGTTTTGATGCAATGGCTACGCCTATGCCTCCATATTGTTGATTATTCTGAATGTCGTTGGCAGCAAAGAAGAGATAATATTTGCCATTTGCAAAGATGGGGGATGGTGCCCAGACAGCACGTTTAGCCCATTTTATATTAGTCGTATCTAAGATGTGTGGATGTTTTGTCCAGTGAATAAGGTCTTTCGATGAAAAGGCATCAAAGTAAGTTTGTTTGTTGTATTCGGCAGAATAGGTTGGGTAGATCCAATATTCTTTTCCGAAAATCCTACTCTCCGGATCGGCATACCAACCCTGAACAATTGGATTTCCTGATGTTAGCGTTTTTTGTTTGTTTTGAACTGTGTTGTTTTGCGCAGATACTGAAGTTGTACAAATAGCTAGACAACAAAAGATTAAGAGTAGTTTCATTGTTGAGTAAAAATAAAGTTTCCAAAGGGTAAAGGTAATTATTGTTTGATTATTTACCCTCAGAAAACTTCATTTTTATTCAGTGACATGCATTTTTATTTATTCAAATAACCTTTAATGTTCTTACTCTTTCACCTCTTTGATAATCTTTAATGTATTGCCGGTATCTTCCATCTCAAAAATATGAGGCCGTGATTCTCTATTATTTGGAGCGTGAAGTATCATCATTAATTTTCCATCGAAGGATTTAAATACCATCCCGTGTCCGCCATCGTCTTTATAAAGTGGCTCGGCCTGTTGCGTCCAGGGACCGATAAGCTTGCCGGATTCCGAAATAGAAATTCCTTCAGTATATCCTCCTTCTCCTCCACTCGCCCAAACCATATAGAGTTTTCCGGTCTTGCCTTTGTAAAGGAAACAACCATCGGTGACATTATCCCCATATTGTTTGCCCATCTTACTCCAAGGGGCTTCGCTACCATGAAACAATGTTTTAGGTTCGCCAACTGTCTCTGATAGATCTTCTTTCAACTGAACGTAACAGATTGAACCATTTGTAATTTGAACCCATTCGTGACAAAATACCATATATGGAATGCCGTCTTCCGACCAAAGAGTTCCATCGAGGGTCATCATATCGACCGGTAGGGTAGAATGGTTCTGAAAAGGTTTGAATGGACCTGTTGGAGTGTCGCCAACCAATATTTGAGATCCACGTGTCACCCTGGGAAGCCAATCTCTCCATTGTTCGGAAAACTTATGCTGCGTGTCGAAAGTCAAAAATAGGTAATACTTTCCTTTATAAGCATGCAACTCGGGGGCCCAGATACTTACGATGGGGATGTCACCCCAAACATCCTTTGGGGTATCGTAGATTGTAACGGGCCCATTCCAATTTAGCAGGTCTTTGCTCGAATAGCACTTTACACCTCGCCAACCCGGGCCTACTATATAATAGGTTTTTGTAGTCGGATCAGGGTAGATGCACATGTCGCGCCAATGCATATCGGCCAGCTTAACGATCTTTTCTGACTGCACCTGCGCTTGCACTTTAGACGCTGTCGTGATTGAAAAGCTGATTATGATTAATATAGCAAAAATGAGCTTCTTCATAAATCTTATTTTTATCGTGTTTTGATAGTCTGAAGGAAAAAATGGCTTCTGAAGATTTATTTCGTGATAGTTAATCTATAAAGTCCGGCACCATGGTGATTGATTACAGGCGCAAACTCTTTAGTAAACTTTCCAATAACTTTATCAGTCCATACGTCTTTAATTGTACAGATACCGGTTATTCCAAGTTGATCAAGTCTTACCGGAATAGCAACTTGTCCAGCATTATTTCCTGTAGTTTTTTCAGAATCTGTAGCATTAAAAACAGCAAGATACTTATCACCTGTTTTGGGATCGTCAGCGGTCCATGCTATGAGATCATTGTTTCTGAAGAGTTGTTTGTTGTTGGTGCTGTGTTGGTTTACTTCGAGCATTCCCTTATTCGTAATCAACGACAAAGTAGAGGCATCATTATCAGGAAGATTACCGCCAAACATCAAAGGAGAACGGAAGATGGCAAAAAGCGACATCATGGTTATTTGTTCGTCTTTCGTAAATGCACTCATTCTATTATCACCTCTTTCGGCTCTGATTCCGATTCTGCCTAACGGAAGCATATCAGCATCAGGGAAATGTCCGTCTCCAATATAAGGAGCCCAACGGTTGCAAACTTCAAAATGTTCTTTAAGTTGTTTCCAGTTATCCCAGAAGTCACCTACAGTACGCCACATATTGGCATGAGCCATTACATGGTCAGCATTCGCTATTGGAGTTTCCCCGGGCGAGGTGCTCAATACAATCACCCGACCACAATTATCAATGGCTTTTCTAATCATCTCAATTTCTCCTGTATGGTAGGGGACAGAAAGGTCGTCAACTTTAACAAAATCGAGACCCCATGAGGCATAAAGTTTGAAAAGTGAATTATAATAAGCTTGTGCACCTTCTTTACCGGCAACAACAGTATACATGTCGCCAAGCCATTTGCACAGCGTATCTTTTGAATAAACATCTTGTGCTTTTGCTGTACTTCCGAGAATAGGCGTGTTTTTAGCTACTGCTACTTTGGGAATACCACGCATAATGTGGATTCCAAATTTCAGGCCTTTGCTATGAATATAATCGGCAAGCAGTTTAAATCCTTTACCATTTGCAGCTGATGGAAAACGAACAGGACTTGGAAGGAAACGTCCATATTCATCCATTACATAAGATGGATCTTTTTCATTATACCCATGTGCTTTGTCATTATCAACATACCATCGGATATCAACAACAATATATTCCCAACCTGACTTTTTAAGATATTTTGACATATAGTCGGCATTGGCTTTTACTTCAGCCTCCACAACAGTAGGGCCAAAGCAGTCCCAACTATTCCAGCCTAGGGGTGGGGTCTTCGCCCAATTGAGGAAATTACCATTGTTTGGTTTGTTTTGACCAAAAGTAAATAAAACAAGAACCGTAAATAATACACTTAAAAAGTGATGTTTTTTCATAAAGGCATTTTTTGAAGAATGTTTATAATGAAATAGAATGAAAATTTAGAAGTAAATTTATCTGAAGCTTTGTGTTTTACAATATTTAAAATTCAATTAGTGAAAAA
>JAHEYR010000237.1:3381-4058 GCA_023251485.1 Bacteroidales bacterium | reverse complement strand
GACTTGCCTAACTACCATTTCGCACCTCTGCAAATTACGAACGTCGTCCAGCTCTCCCAGCCAAATAATTTTAGTATCGATGGACCGAGACGCCGTCTATTTACCAAATAGGCCATATCGTAAGCGGTCTTTTAGCTATTGACAAATACATACAGTCTGTTATATAATACATATGGAATAGCAAGTCTGCCTATTTTGGATTACATAACGAGAAATCGTATTGCTGTTGGTCGCAAGCTAACAGTGATGTCCGCAAGACTATGGTCCTAAAAGACAAAAAATAGAAAGATGTTGACATGAATAATCATAGTATTGACGATCTGTTGAAAGTCGTCAGCCCAGGCCTCATTGTCGGATACGAGAAACATAACAATGTGAAATTATCCGACACGAATGAGGAATACAGGAAGGTCAGTCACGAGGATCCATATGTTGTTGTGATACGGTACATGAAAGTGTTGTCGGCTCTCGGGCTGATTTCATTGGCTGCCTCGTTGGTAATTAATATCCATTACAAACATCCTTATATTGGATTAGTTGCAATGGTGGTTCCCATGCTTTCGTTTATGGGTTACTTCCACTTCGTAGCCGGGAAGAAGGTCATAAAGCAGCGGAAGACGATTGCAAATTGTGAACCAGTCCTCGAAGACTTCAGGGCTGCCGTGAAAGGACTTGAT
>JAHEYR010000237.1:0-3371 GCA_023251485.1 Bacteroidales bacterium | reverse complement strand
ACCGGAATCGTGAGTACACCGAAGTGATAGCTCGCGGGGAACTAGTCGGATGTGCTGTGCGGATCTTGGACGCCGAAATGAAGTTTGATGCCTCACGTTTGCAGAAAGATCGACGGACATCAGTTGTTCTTCAGTACGGTAATTGGCTAGAGAAATGTCAGAATACGTTTGAGACCACACTCAAATCAGCACAGCAATTCGGTATGGAGTTTGTCGTCAGTGACTTGTTTGCTGATGCACAGGAACACATTGAACAAACCAATCAACTGCTTAGCAAGTCCGCTATAGCAAAGTCGTCGTAGTTTGTTTACTAAGGCTTTGAAGACATGCCATAACTTCACCCCAGACAATTCGGTCTGGGGTTTATTGTTTTAGGGCATGATTCATGCAGTTATAGGGGTCTATATAATACCTAGTTTCATCGTGTTGCATTTGTAGTATTTTGCTGACCGAGACGCATCAGAATTTGAGACGCGGAAATGCTACAATATGCTTACATGGTCTCGCTCTAGATGGTACTAGACTGAGCCGTTCAGCCAAATAATTTTAGTATCGATGGACCGAGAGGCGTCATAACTTTAATATAGTATCATCAAATTACATGGTTAAAATAAAATCGAAAAAAAGTGAAGATATCGCAGATGATACCTCTAAAGATGTTATCTTTGTTCCGGTACAGGAAAATAGTAGTATAAGAAATGAAATTCCCGTTAAATTGAGTAGCTATACAGTATTTGCCGGTGAAAATAATTCTGGTAAAACTAATCTAATAAAAGCAATAATCTCTAAAATTGGTTCTGATAAAGTAATATATATTCCTGCGGAACGTATAGATGCCCTATCCGAGATGAAAACATCCTCCAAAGATGATCCGATGAGGGATGCCGTATCTAAATTATTGGAAATTATACTAGACAATACGCCTGCCATAAGCGGGGACTTTGGGGAGTTGTTTAAAAATATTGAAACAAACTTTAGTTCATTTGGAGTCGCAAAGACTAATTTAAAATTGAACTCCAAGGTTTTTGATAAGTCAGAATTTGAAAAAATGCTCAAAGACTCGATAGCTAGCAAAATACTAGATTACTCTGTTATAGATCAATATTATGGTGAAGATAAGAAAATTGCAGTCAACTCAGTTGGTCAGGGTATCCAGCGATTAATTATTACAGCCATAATACAGGAGATTGGCAAAATAAGAACGATTGGACGTGAACTGGTTATTTTATTTGAAGAACCGGAGATATATCTGCATCCAAAATTAAAAGAAAAATTGCATAATTCGCTTGTTGCGCTATCACTTCAACAAAATGTGAAAATAGTCGTAACAACACACGATCCTTACTTTATTGAGCTTGCAAAAGATAATAAGATCTATCATGTTTGGAGAGATGATAGTGGGTCAACATGTATAGACGAAGTCATTGGAAAGTTTTTACCAAAAGAATGGAGATCTTTTAACGAAATAAATTATAGAGTTTTCGGAGTTTGTGGACGTGACTATTTGAATGATATGTATGGGTATGTAGAATCAAAACTCGGTGGCTGGAAATCAGTAGATAATGAATTAGCAAAAATTGAGACGCAAGAAAAACAGAGAAGCTATTTTCCTAATTATAAAATGACAATGACTTCATATATTAGACACGAAGTACACCATAAGACTAATGAGGTTAGTTATGGACCAGCGGATGTTGATTCTGGTATTAGAAACTTGGAAAAAATCATATCTGATAAGGGATATATATCGTGATATTTTTGTGTTGATTATGTACTACAATAAACCCATCTAAATAATTATATTCTTACTTTTCAACACAATTTTACTCTTCAAACACCCCAGTAAGTCCCTTTTCTCGAATATCGATCCTTCTGTTAGTAAGTATCTAGCATAGTTTCGTATGTCTGCTTCGTTTGCCTTATAGTCTTCCTTAGCTTTACCCATGATTCCTGAGTGAAACTTTTTATGACGCTCGAGTGCCTTTTGCAGTTCTTCTTTGACGACACTTCTTATGATCTCACCTTGAGATGTATCCGGCTCATGAAGCGCTGGTATAACTAGCGTATTTTGGTTTGAGTTAAATATCTGCTGTAACTCATTATGACTTCGCATAATCTTCTGAACATTTTCTATTGCATCTTCAATACCGTATCGTTTAAGTATATCTTTTCTTTGCTCGATAATCTTTCTTATCTCTACTATTACAGGAGCATTTTGGGCGACATAATCTTTTTGAAGCTTCTCGATGAGTGAGAATGAACTTTTTACATCTCTTGGAATTGGCGCTTTTTTCATGGTCTTATCATATCCTTTTATGGCTTGATATCAAGTATGTAAATTCTATGTAAAAGAAAACCCGCCGCCGATACGACAGACGGAGGGTTTCCGTTAGTCGCCTCGGGGCGGGCTAATTTTTACGTACGATCAGTTTCCGTTTGTTAGGGTCATATTCGTATGACAGACCGACAGGGAACAGCTTCTCCTGCCGAAGACCTTCTTCAACGAGCATCCACAAGAATGCGGCAACCGTGGCGTCTCTCGGTCCATACTGAACCTTGATCTCCATCTCCTCTCCAAAACCGATACTGAAATCCAGTTCGGTTAGTGGTCTGATGGGATGAGTCGGTATAAAACCACGCAAGGCCATCATGATGTCGTGACCAATGACGTGTTTCGGTCTGTTGAACAGTGTAACTGGTGCTCCATTAACTTCAGCCATAACCTTCTCCTTTCAAGGTCTATTGTTTACTGTAGTGCGAGTACAAAGACTGCACAGTGGAACAAGAACATGTTGACTGGATAGAGAAAATCCACTAATTTTCCTCTCCATGTGAGCTTCACTACAAAGTACTGTGTACCGAAGCTTACGGTCCAGAGTAGCCACGACATCCACGGTTCGCTCGTAGGATTATGGATTGCTCCAACAATCGTCGGAATGAACCCGATGACAATAGCGACTTCAAGGATGATTTGAACTAGAGTCTCGGCGAAGTCTTTCGACTTGAATAGCCACCAGCATAAGCCAGCAATTATTCCTATGAGCAAGCAGAGTTGATCTATGCCACTCAAGCCTCGAAACGATCCAGTCCGCAGTGCAAGTAGGGCAGTAAGAATGCACATAACAGCGTTAGCCGTCGGAAGCAAACTCTTTACCCAGTCGCCTGTTAACTTCTTGTAACTCGTGAAATTTAGGATGGTGATAAACGCCCACACCGCCCATGAACTCACATTAGGATGTGTTGCCCCTAAGAGGTTCTTCCAGTTGTACAACATAAATGCCATAACACTGAGAAGTCCTGCGATAAAGGCAAGCATCCGAGACTTTTCTTCATTTGTTTTCAACGAACACCTACCTTTCTGTTGTTGGTTT
>JAHEYR010000069.1 GCA_023251485.1 Bacteroidales bacterium | reverse complement strand
GATTGTGGCTACCGACATGGCTGCTCCACGAATCTTGTTGGGGAATATCTCTGATAATACGACCCAGGTTACGGGAGCTAACGACATACTATAGCATGCAATAGCCAGCAATACTAATATAAGCAAAGGCAGCCCATGGATATGAAAGAAATAGAGTGTTCCCATCACTGCATAAATGCCTGCCAGTCCACCAGCTCCAATGAGCATTAATGCCCGACGACCTAATTTATCAACTGTGTAGATAGCCACAAAGGTGAAGATCAGATTTACGCTTCCTGTGATGACGATATTGAAGAGAATATCATTTACGCTATAACCTGCAGCTGAAAACACCTCTTGTGCATAATTGAAAATAACATTGATACCACACCATTGCTGGAATACCGCTAACACAATTCCCAACAACATGATTCTACCAGCTCCATTTTTAAAGAGACTGCCAAAAGAGATTCCTGCTTCATCATTGTGAATGGTATGTTGGATTTCGTTTAATTCTAATCGCGCAACCTCTTCTCCTGTAATTCGTTTCATAATGTTGAACGCTTTATCTGTTCTGCCTTTTGACACCAACCAACGGGGACTTTCAGGAATGAATAAAACAAAGACAAAGAAAAGAATAGCCGGAACTGCACATGCCCAAAACATCCAACGCCATCCTTCCTGTCCGTTCCATGTGTTTAAAATATCGGTTGGAGAAGCACCGGCTGCGACAGGTTCTGCAATATGCCAGTTGATCAATTGTGCTGCCAGAATTCCAATGACAATGGTTAGTTGATTGAGCGATACAAACTGTCCGCGTACCTTTGAAGGTGACACTTCGGCAATATACATGGGGGATAAGTTGGAAGCCAGCCCAATGCCAATGCCGCCAAGCATCCGATAAATAATAAACAGTGTGAAGTTATTGGCCGCGCCCGTTCCGATGCTTGCAATAATAAATAAACCGGCTGCAAGGAGCAACAGTTTCTTTCGGCCATATTTATCGCTCAGTATTCCTGATAACCAGGCTCCTGCTAAACAGCCAATCAATGCACTGCTCATCGCCCATCCCTGAAGAAATGGAGCATTACTGATGTTGAAAAAGGATTCGTAAAAAGGTTTTGCTCCTCCGATAACTACCCAGTCGTAACCAAAAAGCAGTCCTCCAAAGGCCGATGCTATTGAGATAGCAAAAATGTAAACAAGGTTTATTTTATTATTATTCATACAGAAAAGGTTATTGTATCAATGTTCGATTTATGAAGCTCAAAATAAATGTTCTAAAGCGGCTTTAGAAATGATCTTTTTTCTGAAATGATGGATAATCTTATTATTTTTGAATCGATAGAAACCTATCGGAAAAAATATGTTTTTTCTTTGTGAAAAAGATGGAACTAAGTTACTTTATTCTAAGCAGGAAATGGTGAAAAGAAAAGAGGGATTTACCGGTCAGAATGCAGTGAACCTACCGGGCTCTTTATTGCAGGAGATGGCGAAAGACGAGGCCTTTAATCAGTTGTATCTTACCGATATAGGCTTTTATCCAAATGCAATATATCATTTTAGAGAACGTAAAGAGGGTTGTGCCGAATATGTTTTGATATTTTGTGTGGCGGGAAAAGGTTGGTTTCATCTAAATCAGGAAAAGAAGAAGATAGAAGCCGGACAGTTTTTTATTTTACCTCCCGATCGTTTGCATGGTTATGGGAGTCAGAATAATGATTCATGGACAATTTACTGGGTTCACTTTACAGGAAAACGTGCTGAACAGTTCTCGTTTTCGGAGAATGAGATGCTTCAATCAACGATGTTGCATGAGAATGATCAACGTATTGCTCTTTTCGAAGAGATGATACAGTTGTTAAGTACAGGACTAAGTTCTGAAAATCTATCATATACAATGTCGTGTCTTGGCCACTTATTGGCGATGTTCAGATATAATAGAATTTATGATCGGGATCGAAGCAAGGTGCCAAATGATGCCTGCGAACAGGCTATCGCATTTATGCAGAATAAGGTATATCAGAAAGTTAAACTCGAAGAGATTGCAAGAGCTGTAAATCTATCTCCATCGCATTTCTCCGCTATTTTTAAAAAAAGAACCCAGCGGGCGCCGATGGAATATTTTATTTTTCTAAAGATTCAAAAGTCATGTCATTTGCTGGATACCTCTAACTTACGAGTCAAAGAAATCTCATCAAGTCTTGGTTTCGACGATCCTTATTATTTTTCTCGCCTCTTTAGTAAAGTGATGTTGATATCACCGGCAGTATATCGTAAAAAGAGAAAAGGATGATTTATAATCATCTTCGATTCTCTATTTGTTCAATCTCAAAATTTTATAACTTTGCACCCTGTTTTGAAAAAACACATAATTTGTTTACGTGATGAAGAAATACAAGGAATACAAACACCTAAACCTCCCGAAAATAGGGGAGGATGTACTAAAGTTTTGGGAAGAGAACAAAGTTTTTGAGAAGAGTCTGGAAAACAGAAAGGATTGTTCTCCTTATGTTTTTTATGAAGGGCCCCCTTCTGCTAATGGTCAACCCGGTATTCATCACGTTATGGCACGTGCCATTAAAGATATTTTCTGCCGTTACAAAACAATGAATGGATATTACGTTGCCCGTAAAGCGGGTTGGGATACCCATGGTCTACCCATTGAATTGAGTGTTGAAAAAACGTTGGGCATCACTAAAGAAGATATCGGTAAATCAATTTCTGTTGAGGAATACAATAGTGCCTGCCGTAAGGAGGTGATGAAATATAAAGATCTGTGGGACGACTTAACCCTTAAAATAGGATATTGGGTTGATCTTAATGATCCATATATCACTTTTGAAAATAAATATATTGAGACCCTTTGGTATCTGCTTTCGAAACTTAACGAAAAAGGGTTGCTTTATAAGGGATATACCATTCAGCCCTATTCGCCTGCTGCAGGTACAGGATTAAGCTCGCACGAGTTGAATCAACCTGGCTGTTACCGCAATGTAAAAGACAGCACAGTAGTGGCTCAGTTTAAGGTGGTGCGCAACGAAAAGAGTGAATTCCTTTTCAATGATGTTTTCAGCGAACTGTTTTTTATGGCATGGACAACTACGCCGTGGACGCTTCCTTCAAATACTGCATTATGTGTAGGCCCTGCAATAGATTATGTTGCCGTGCAGACCTATAATCCTTATACATACCTTCCGATCACTGTGATTTTAGGAAAACCATTGCTTGAAAAGTACTTTCCTGAGAAAAATGCAACACTCGAACTAGGCGCATATGAGCCGGGACAGAAAGCAATTCCTTTCAAGATTGTTGGTGAGTTTAAAGGAACCGATCTGGAAGGTGTTCGTTTTGAACAATTAATGCCTTATGCACAACCTACAGATGGTGATGCTTTCCGTGTTGTAACCGGTGACTTTGTTACGACAGAAGATGGAACGGGCATTGTACATATCGCACCTAGTTTTGGTGCTGATGACTTCAAGGTAGCCAGAGCAAACGGCATTGGATCGTTAACGATGGTTGATAAACGGGGTCGTTTTATTGAAACGATGGGTGAATTTGCCGGACGTTTTGTGAAGGCCGAATATGAAGAAGACTACGATCCAAAGAAAACAGAAAGCGTTGATGTTGAAATCATCGTTAAGTTAAAGAAAGAAAACAGAGCCTTTAAGGCCGAAAAATACGAACACTCATATCCTCATTGCTGGCGTACGGATAAACCAATTCTTTATTATCCGCTCGACTCGTGGTTTATCAAGACTACAGCCGTTAAAGACAGAATGATAGAGTTGAACAAAACCATCAACTGGAAACCCGAAGCCACCGGTACCGGTAGATTTGGAAACTGGTTGGAGAATTTGGTCGACTGGAATCTTTCGCGCTCACGCTATTGGGGAACACCTTTGCCTATCTGGTCGTCGGAAGATCAGGAAGAACGTATCTGCATAGGTTCGTTGGCACAGTTGAAAGAGGAAATTGAAAAGTCAGTAAAAGCTGGTTTTATGCCTGCCGATCATCTGTTGAAAGACTTCGTGCCCGGTGACTTCTCTAAAGATAATTACGAGAAGTTTGACCTGCATCGTCCGTTTGTAGATGATATCTTTCTGGTTTCACCTTCCGGAAAGAAGATGTTTCGTGATCCCGACCTTATTGACGTTTGGTTCGACTCTGGAGCAATGCCATATGCACAGTTCCATTACCCATTCGAAAATGGTGAGACATTGAAGGATTATTTTCCTGCTGATTTCATTGCAGAAGGTGTTGATCAGACGCGTGGATGGTTCTTTACCCTACATGCTATTGCTACTATGGTTTTCGACTCAGTGGCATTTGAAACGGTTGTCTCAAATGGTTTGGTGCTCGACAAGAGTGGTAATAAAATGAGCAAGCGATTGGGTAATGCAGTTGATCCATTCTCAACGATTGAAAAATTTGGCCCTGATGCTACTCGTTGGTATATGATTACCAATTCGCAGCCATGGGATAATTTGAAATTTGACCTTGAAGGTGTTGCCGAAGTAATGCGTAAATTCTTTGGAACGCTCTATAATACCTATAGCTTCTTCTCTTTGTATGCTAACATTGATGGTTTCAGCTTTAAAGAGGCACCGGTTCCTGTAAAAGAACGTCCGGAAATTGATCAGTGGATCTTATCTGAGCTAAATACATTGATCAAGACTGCAAATGATGCATATAGCGACTACGAACCAACAAAAGCAGGCCGAGCCATTGCACTCTTTGTGGATGAAAGGCTTTCGAACTGGTATGTTCGTCTGTGTCGTCGTCGTTTTTGGAAGGGAGAATACACAACTGATAAGATATCAGCATATCAAACATTGTATAGCTGCTTAGAAGTTGTTTCTAAATTATCAGCTCCTATTGCTCCATTCTTTACAGATAGACTCTTTACCGACTTAAACAATGTTACAGGTCGCGAAGATGTGATCTCAATTCACCTGAGCAATTTCCCAATTGCAGACGACCTGCTGATTAATAAAGATCTGGAGGAAAGAATGCAGTTGGCACAAACCATCTCATCAATGGTTCTGTCGTTGCGTAAGAAGGTAAATATCCGTGTTCGTCAGCCACTGGCGAAAATTATGATTCCGATTTTGGATCAGCATTTCCGTGATCAGGTTGAGGCTGTACGTTCTCTCATCTTGTCAGAAGTAAATGTTAAGGAGATTGAATATCTGACAGATGGTGCTGGCATTCTTGTGAAGAAGATTAAACCGAATTTCAAGACACTGGGTCCACGTTACGGTAAATTGATGAAACAAATTGCTGCTGTAGTGGCCACCTTTAATCAGGCAGATATTGCTGATCTGGAACATTCAGGACTGCGTAAACTTCAGATCGAAGGCGAAGAGGTGGAACTGCTTCTAAGCGATGTGGATATCATGGCTGAAGATATTCCGGGTTGGGTTGTTGCAAGTGAAGGTGCTGTAACCGTGGCACTTGATATTACGATTACTCCATCATTAAAAGAAGAAGGTCTGGCTCGTGAACTGATAAATCGCATTCAGAATATTCGTAAAGAAAAGAATTTTGAGGTAACCGATAAGATTGAATTGAAGGTTGAAAAAATCGATGAAATCGTTTCTGCTATTCAGAACAATTTTTCCTACATTTGTTCCGAGACATTGGCTGATTCTTTGGACTTGGTCGACTTGCTTGAAAACGATGATAAAATAGCTGTCGAGCTAACCGAAGAGCTGTCAACCTATATCTTAATAAATCGAAAATAGCTTAACGCGGTCTTGTTAAAAGAGATCTAAAACAATGGTCTATGGAAAAGTCAGAGGTAAGACAAGAAGAGCCGCTTCGGAATAAGTATTCCGATGAGGAACTGGAGGAGTTTAAAGTAATTATCCTTGAAAAGCTGCGCAAAGCAAAACGCGACCTTAAAATGCTCACAGAAGCTTATACTAATAGCAATGAGCATGATACAACCGACACATCGCCTACTTTCAAGGTCTTGGAAGAAGGCTATCAGGTGATGTCGAAAGAGGAAAACAGTCGTTTAGCTGCCCGACAAGACAAGTTTATCAAGGCGCTTGAAAATGCACTCATCCGTATTGAGAACAAGACGTATGGCATTTGCAGAGTTACTGGTAAACTGATTTCAAAGGAGCGTCTGCGTGCTGTGCCTCATGCAACGTTAAGCATTGAGGCAAAACTTACACAGAATCAAAATGAAAAACGTGCATTTGTTCCGAATAGGTCTATTCTTGACGAATAATAATATTTTATAACAGCTATGAAGAAGGAATCTTCATCCGTTATTAATTCGGGTGGTGGTTCCTTTTTGCCTTTTAACTCGAATACAATGAAGGGATTTAAACTTCCAATTATCATCATCTTTTTGGTTTTGCTTATAGACCAAACCATCAAAATTTACATTAAAACACATTTCGTCCTTGGTCAGGAAACCCATATTGCTAATTGGTTTATTATTCACTTTACCGAAAATCCCGGAATGGCATTTGGATTACAATTCTCGGGTGAATGGGGAAAGCTCATACTAAGTCTTTTTAGAATTGCTGCAATAGGATTGATTACATGGTATCTGGTACGATTGGTGAAAACCGAGGCTCATCCCGGCTTGATTGCTTGTATTGCATTTATTGTTGCCGGTGCAACCGGAAATATTCTGGATAGTGCCTTTTATGGAATGTTTTTCAATGAAAGTACCTTCTGGGAAGTCGCTAAATTTAATCCTGTAGGTGGAGGATATGCTACATTTCTTCATGGTAAGGTTGTAGACATGCTCTACTTCCCGATTTTAGAAGGTCATTTTCCTCAGTGGGTTCCTTTTTGGGGCGGTGAAGACTACCTGTTTTTCAGACCGGTATTCAATATTGCCGACTCTTCCATTACTTCGGGTGTAATTGCCATCTTATTATTTCAACATAAATTTTTTCCATCTAAGTCAAACACGGAAGAAAATAAAACTGAAGCTACAGCAGATGAGGTAGTTGATGCTGAAAATGTTGAAGAAAAAAACGAGAATAATGAACAGAACTAAATTATCTTTACTTTCTTTATAAAATTTATGGCAATAATATGAAACGAGATAGGATTTGTTTCTAAATTTGTGCCACTCAAACGACAGTTATAATTATGTCAGAACAAATTACTGGGGTTATCTCACAAATCATTGGTCCTGTAGTAGATATTACCTTTGAACAGGACGCTAAGCTCCCTAACATTTATGATGCTCTGGAGATACAAAAAGAAAATGGTCAGGTAATTGTACTTGAAGCTCAGCAAGATATAGGCGAAAACACAATTAGAGCCATTGCGATGGATTCTACTGATGGTTTGCGTCGTGGTATGAAAGCTGTTGCAATGGGTAAAGGTATTTCTATGCCCGTAGGTGATAATATCAATGGCCGTTTGTTTAACGTAATCGGTAAAGCTATCGATGGTCTGGACAAGGTTGAGACTGAAAAATCGTATAGCATACATCGTGATCCGCCAACGTTCGAAGAACTATCAACTACAAAAGAAGTTCTCTACACCGGTATCAAAGTAATCGACCTTATCGAGCCTTATTCAAAGGGTGGTAAGATTGGTTTGTTCGGTGGGGCTGGCGTTGGTAAGACAGTACTTATCATGGAGTTGATCAACAATATTGCAAAGAGCTACAATGGTATGAGCGTTTTTGCAGGTGTTGGTGAACGTACCCGTGAAGGTAATGACTTACTTCGTGAAATGATCGAATCGGGTGTAATCCGTTACGGTAAGGAGTTCGAAGAAGACATGAAGAACGGTGGTTGGGATCTGAGTAAAGTCGACTATGAAGAGTTGGCTAAAAGTCAGGCTACCCTCGTGTTCGGTCAGATGAACGAACCTCCTGGAGCACGTGCACGTGTAGCCCTTTCTGGTCTTACACTTGCTGAGTACTATCGTGATGGTGATGAGCAATCCGGTGGACGTGATATCCTATTCTTTATTGATAATATATTCCGTTTCACACAAGCAGGTTCAGAGGTATCCGCGTTGTTAGGCCGTATGCCTTCAGCCGTAGGTTACCAACCAACATTGGCTTCTGAAATGGGTATCATGCAAGAACGTATCACTTCAACCAAGCGTGGTTCTATCACGTCTGTTCAGGCCGTTTATGTTCCTGCTGATGACCTTACCGACCCTGCTCCTGCTACAACTTTTGCTCACCTTGATGCTACAACAGTATTAAGTCGTAAAATTTCAGCATTAGGAATTTATCCTGCAGTTGATCCATTGGATTCAACTTCACGTATTCTTTCACCTGAAGTAGTTGGCGAAGAGCATTACAATGTGGCTCAACAGATCAAAGAGATTCTGCAACGTTATAACGAGTTACTCGATATTATCGCTATTCTTGGTATGGATGAACTTTCAGAAGAGGATAAATTGGTCGTACACCGTGCTCGTCGTGTTCAACGTTTCTTGTCGCAACCTTTCTTTGTAGCTGAACAATTTACCGGTTTAAAGGGCGTATTTGTTCCAATTGAAGAGACGATCAAAGGATTCAAGATGATTCTTGCAGGTGAAGTTGATTATTTACCAGAAGCAGCTTTCAACTTAGTTGGAACCATTGATGATGCTATTGCTAAAGGCAAGAAATTACTTGAAGAGTCGAAATAAGGCTGAACAACTATTCAAAACCTAATCTATGACCGTAGAAATAATCACACCCGGTGAAACCCTTTATTCTGGTGAAGCAATATTAGTAAAACTTCCCGGAGCCGAAGGTTCTTTTGAAGTTATGCAGAACCATGCTCCAATCATTGCATTACTGCAAAAGGGTAAAGTTAAAGTGAAGGATCTTGAAAACAAGGAAATTTATTTTGACATCAATGGAGGAGTGGTGGAGATGCTTAAAAATAAGCTGGTTATTCTTGCTGAATAAATAGTATATTTTCTAAAAAACAGACGGCACTAATCTTGATTGGTGCCGTTTTTTTATTGAAGATTTTTAAAAATAGGGACAAAAAAAAAGAAGACCAATCAAATTAGTCTTCTTTTTTTGTCTGTGGTACCACCAGGAATCGAACCGGGGACACAAGGATTTTCAGTCCTTTGCTCTACCAACTGAGCTATGGTACCGTTTGTTATGGTGATGCAAAAGTACAGGTTTTTTTTGATTTTCAAAAATATTCAGACAAATATTTTTTTAAAAGGCAGTTTCAGTAATTTTGCAGCCTGTTTTGCGTTGAAAATAAACAGGGTAATAAGAAAAATATTTATGCAGCTTATCATTGATATTGGAAATACATTAGCTAAAGTAGCCTTGTTTGAAAAGACTACGCTGGTTGAACAGGTCTACTTGCCCCAATTGACCGTGGAGGTGCTTCAACAATTTCTGAAAGATAAGCCAAAACCTGAATCAGCCATCCTTTCTTCTGTTCGGAATGAGGATAGGGCTTTGATAGAATATCTCACCAGTAATTATCTTTTTCTATTCTTCTCGTCCGAAACCCCGTTGCCTATAAAAAACAGATATAGCACACCTTCCTCCCTTGGCTTAGATCGTTTGGCTGCCGCTGTGGCCGCCGCGTCATTATTTCCAGGCAGGAATGTGTTGATTGTTTCGGCGGGCACAGCCATCACATATGACCTGATTACGGCACAAGGCGAATATCTGGGAGGAGCTATCGCTCCCGGGCTATCGATGAGGTTAAAAGCATTGAATCAATTTACTGAAAAATTACCCTTGGTCGCGCTATCTGAAGAGGTTCAACTTATTGGTACTACAACAGAAGAGAGTATCTTGTCGGGTGTTTTAGTAGCGACGAGAGCTGAAATCGATGGAATGATTGATAATTTTAACAAACATTATGACCAACTGGACATTATTTTGAGTGGTGGCGACGTTAAATACTTTGATAAAAGTTTAAAAAATAGCATCTTTGCAATCCCAAACATTGTAATCTCAGGTTTGAATCAACTATTAGCATATAACTTTGGAAAGAAAAAATTTTAGGCAACTACTCGCCACAGCAATCATTCTAACCTTCTCATTAAGTGTTTTTGCACAGGTGAGGATAGGTTCACCCTATTCACGTTATGGAGTTGGTGACTTGAGCAACAATAATTCACCTGTTTTCATGTCATTAGGTGGTAGTGCAATTGGTATGCGCTCCTCTTCTTTTGTTAATCCATGGAATCCTGCTTCGTATACCGCCTTTGATTCTACCTCATTTATTTTCGAGGGGGGGCTCTATTCGCAATCGTTGACACTGAAGACTGTAAATGAATCTCAGAATTCAAGTTATAGTTCTATTGGAACATTGTTATTTGGCTTTCCTGTAACCAAACGACTAAAGGCAAGTTTTGGATTGATGCCATATAGTAGCGTAGGATACAACGTTGGAGAAAATAAATCATTGGTTGTATCACCGGATAGCTCTACCCGTGTAAAAAATATTTATGCAGGCGATGGTGGCATCAACAAAGTATACATTGGATTTGGTTACCAAATAAGTAAGAATTTATCTATCGGCGCAAATGCTGACTTCCTTTTTGGTACCATCAATCGCAATAGCTCTTCAACATTAGTTGATGAAACCTATGCTATGACCTATTTGCAAAACAGCTCTATCAGGGTGCACGACTTTAGCTATAATTTCGGGATGCAATATACTACCCAGGTCGGAAAAGATAAGCGTTTCACCTTAGGTGTCGTTTACACTCCTGCTGTTGACATCAGTGCAAGTCACGATACAACGAATTCATTGGTTAGTCCAACTAATTCGGATCTCATCTTCTATACGGTTAACCAATCAACAGATGTAAAAGGAAAGATCCATATTCCTCAGGCAATAGGTACTGGATTTTCTTTCGAAAAGGAGGCTAAATGGTTAATTACAGGCGATGTTGCCTATCAGAATTGGGCTAAATTTAGAATCTTCGATCAGAGCGACTCTCTAAAGAATAGCTTCAGAGCTTCTTTGGGTTTGCAGATCATCCCTGATGGAAATAATTATAACAGTTATTTTAAAAGGGTTCGCTTTAGAATGGGCTTAAACTACCACCAATCATATCTTCAATTGAATAACCAACAAATTAATGATTATGGTGTTAGCTTTGGTGTGGGCTTGCCTTTGCGTAAAGGTCAATCCGAATTAAACTCGAAATCGTGTATTAATTTGGGTATAGAAATAGGAAAAAGAGGAACTACCAATTTTAGCCTGATTAAAGAAAACTATGTTCGTTTTACGATGAGCTTATCGCTCTATGATTCATGGTTCAGAAAACTTAAATTTTATTAGAAACCAATTTGCCTTTCGCGTTAAAGCTAATCGGGTAATCTCTTTGCTGATATTATTTTTATTCATGATTGTCGCATTGGTCTCTGCTCAAAATATTTCCTCAATGTATCATTGTAATGATGTAAAATGTGTGACTTGCCATTATTCTCTACAAGCACATTTTATATGGAGAGAAAAATCCGATGATGCTTTACGAGCTGCCTGCTAATAAAATTCAGCCATGAAGAAATTAATAACATTACATCATTTGTTGTGTATTTCACTTTTGTCGCTGATAAGCGTATTGCTTTTTAGTTGTGAAAATGATGTTAAGAAGGTGGCAAAGGTCACGAAGATTGATTCGCTTCCTGCACAATCAGCTCAAAAGATCAGGGTTGATTATTCAGAAAACGGAAAATTGGTCTATACTTTGTCTAGTCCTCTGATTAGAAAATATATTATCCCTCAGGAGACTACGGAGTTTCCGAAAGGGTTTAATCTGGTGTTCTACGATACTTTGCGTAAACAAAAGGGAACCGGTAGAGCCAATTATGGTATCAGCCATGATAATACCGGAATTGTAGAATTAACAGGAAATGTTGTTATGGTGAACAATCAAAAGGGAATGAGGATTGAGACCGAAAAAATGATCTGGAATAAAAATCAAAAAACCGTTGCAGGCGATAAGGCTGTAAGAGTGTACTTGCCGGATAGGATGGTTTATGGCACCGGATTTAATGCCACAGAAGATCTGTCTAAGTGGTCGCTTGTTCACCCGGGAGGAACATTTTTGGTCAACGAATTTCGTTAAGCGTAAATTTTATTTTTGTACTTTAACTTTTATTGTAAATTTGTCAATTCGTTAAAATATTTTAAAATGGCAATTATAGGAAAAATTCAGAATCACTACAAACTGATTGTTGTTATAATCGGTATTGCTCTAGCTGCGTTTATTCTGGGCGACTTCTTGAAAAAGAATAAATCGACCAGTCAATATGTGGGAGAAATTAATGGTGAGAAAATACGTGGGAACGTCTTTAATTCTAAAGTAGATGAAGCTACCGAAATGCGCAAGCAGATGACGGGTAGTGCCAACGTTACTTCACAAGAAAGCTTTGGTATTCGCGAGTCGGTTTGGAACCAGATGGTTTCAGAACTGATCATGCAAAAGCAATATGATCAACTGGGTCTGGACGTAAGTAAAGAAGAACTTGACGATATGGTAAGTGGTAAGAACCCACATCCATATATCGTTCAGAACTTTACAGATCCTCGTACAGGCAAGTTTGATCCTAAAATGGTTAAACAGTTTGTTGATAATCTGGACAAGGTTGAACCTGCTATGCGTCAACGTTATCAGATGATCCTTAAATCGATCAAAGATTCACGTATGGCTGAAAAGTATCAGAACTTGATCGCCAGCGCTTATTATGTTCCCAGAGCATTTGCTAAGAAAGAGTATCTTTCACGCAATGAGCATGTTAGTTTAAGTGCTGTTGCACTTCGTTATGAAACAGTTAATGATAAACAAGTTACTTTAACTGATGCCGATTACGAAAAGTATTATAACGAAAACAAAAATCGTTTTGAACAAGAGGCTTCACGCGATATAGACTATGTAGTTTATAACGTTAAACCCTCTGATGAAGATATGAAGGCTATCAATGCCGACGTTGCTCAACTATATTCGGAGTTTCAACAGTCAAAAGATGTTGCTAATTTCGTGAATACACGTTCTGACGTTCGTTACGACAGTTCATGGGTTAAAAAGGGAACATTACCTGGCCGTTTGGATACACTTGCATTTAGTAGTACTCCTGGTACTTTCATCGCTCCATTCAGCGAAAAGGATCTATATACTATGGCAAAGGTTGTTGATATGCAAACTCGTCCCGACTCTATTAAAGCCAGTCATATCCTAATCTCTTTTCAGGGAGCGGGAGCAGCCGGAAAACGTACGAAAGAAGCTGCAAAAAAATTAGCTGATAGTTTGCAGGGTGCTGTTAAGAAAAACATCAAAGCATTTGGTGAGTTGGCTGCTAAATATTCTGACGATCCTTCTGCTAAAACAAATGGTGGCGATCTGAAATGGTTCCAGGATGGAAGTATGGTTCCTGCATTTAATAATGCATGTATCCGTGGTTCTGTTGGTGATGTGATTGTTGCTGAATCTCCTTACGGATATCATGTAATCAATATCACTGGAAAAACTGCACCTATTAAGAAGGTTAGACTTGCTATTGTAGCTCGTAAGATTGAAGCCGGAAACGAAACTTTCCAGCGGATCTATACTGATGCTAGTAGCTTCTCTTCAGAAAACCAAACAATGGCTGCTTTCGAAAATGCAGTTAAGAAGAAAGGTTTGAATAAACGTACGATGGAACGTGTTCGTCCTAACGAAGGTCAACTACCAGGTATCGATAATGCTCGTGAAGTTATTCGTTGGGCTTACAATGAAAAATCGGAGAAGGGTTCTGTTTCTTCAGTGTTCGATTGTAATGGTAAATATGTTGTTGCTTGTTTGAAGCAGATTCGCGAAAAGGGAATAGCTCCACTTGAGCAAATAAAAAGTGACATTAAGCCATTGGTTATGCGCGATAAGAAAGCTGAGATATTGTTAGCTAAAATGGAAAAAGTTGCAGGTTCTAAAAACATTGCTCAAATAGCTCAACAGTTAGCTTCAAAAGTAGATACTATTCAGAATATCACTTTTGCATCACCTAATATTCCATTCTACGGTCGCGAACCATATGTAGTGGGTACTGCATTCGGACTGAAGAAGGGTGAAATTTCAAAACCGATTAAAGGCGAGATGGCTGTTTACTTTATCAAAATTGATGAAGTATCTCCGGCTCCTGCAGCTAAAGATTACAACAATGAAAAAACTGTTGTTGCTAACTTCTTCCGCTCACGTGTTTATCGCGAAGTTTATCAGGCTATCCTTGATAAATCAACAATTAAAGACAATAGAATTCTCTTCTACTAGTCGAATTCTTTATCCTATAAAAAGAGCCGCCCCACAAGGGCGGTTTTTTTATGTTAAAGAATTCATCTTCCTACAATATCGATTCAGAAATTAAGGAACCATAGAATAAATCGGACGACAGCTATTATCTCTTAATACCGGATCTCCTGATAAATTCGGACCAGTTGGAAAAGTTAGGCGAAATAATAGAAGCCTTGCTAAAACAAATTGATTGTATAAAACGACTCCCCGTCATTTCAACCACTTGGAAGAAATCTGCTTATAGGTGATTGGATATAAATGAGAGACTCCGGTTCTGCTGGAAACTATATTCTAATACCGCCCTAATATCCCTATAAAACGCTTCTTTTATAAGTATACAACAGTACATGAAACCCAAATGAATTCACAATGAGTCCCCCGTCCCTCCGCCATGCCTCCACTAATATGGTGGAGGCATGGCGGAGGGACGGG
>JAHEYR010000068.1 GCA_023251485.1 Bacteroidales bacterium | reverse complement strand
ACCTGCATCCTTAGCAGCAGCAGCTAAATGGCTATTATGGATTGCCATTTCATTGCGTAGGAAAAGTCGTTTTTCATCTTCCGTACTCAGACGGGTGTACTCGTCCATCTGCTTTATTTCCTGCAAACGGGTTTGTACTGCAAAATAGGTTTGGCCTAAAGCAACTACTTCTTTAGAGGGATCCGCATTTTGTACGATCAAATAACAGGCATAGCGGCTTAATTTTACACTTGGATAGAGCTGTTTAGCTCCTTTTCCGTGGGTTATCACCTCGTTGAAGTCAACGAGGTGATGATCGATCAGCTGCCCACTGTTTAAACATGCCTCTTTAGCTTTATTGATAACTGTTAGAAAATTTCTAAAGTCTGTATATTCTAATACTCTGGCAAGCTGACGAGCTCCCCAGAATTCATTGCCGTTTTCATCAGTTTGCTTTATCTGTTCAAAAACACTAAAAGGCTGTTTTGCTATCTCCTTTGCCATGGCTATATCTTTTTTCTACATAATCAGCTAATTTAGAAATTATATTGCAATAATAGATTTTTATAGGTTGGGAAATATTTGAGTATTTTTAAGGTGCATTCAATTATACGATAATTGATTTTAGCTTTGAATAGAAGTGTTCAATAAAGTGACCTTTATTGAATAGACTCAAAAGATTCTTTGAAATAAAAAAAGAGACCATCCTTTTGAGATAGTCTCTTTCATTAAAATAAGTAGAGTAGAAGTATTATTTTATTCTTCTTACATTAATAGCAATGGGTCCTTTGTCACCTTGTTTTACATCAAACTCAACTTCTTCGCCGGGTTCTAATCTCGTCGATTCATCTGCTAGTCCTGAGTTGTGAACAAAAACATCTTGATTTGTTTCAGTTTGAAGAAAACCAAATCGTTTAGTGTCATTATACCACTTTACAGTTCCTTTCATCTTGTGAATGAATTAGTAATTGGATCTGTAATTGCTATTGCTGTTGTTGTTATTGTTTCTTCTGAAATTGCTGCTGTTACTGTCTTTCTTGTAATTATCTTTTCTTTCTTCAGATTGATTAACAGTCATATTTCTTCCTTTAAGGTCAACGCCATTTAATCCTTTGATAGCTGCTTCACCTTCAGTGTCGTTTGGCATTTCTACAAAACCAAAACCTTTGCTACGTCCAGAGTATTTGTCAATAATAACTTTCGCTGAAGCTACTTCGCCATACTCTTCAAAAATTTCTCTTAATTCATCTTCATTTAAGTTAAAATGGAGATTGCCTACATAAATGTTCATAAATACCCTTTAAAAATAAATATTAATTTGGTTTACAAAAAGTTTATAAAGATAAACCCTTTTTGTAGGCAAATGACAGAACTATAATGGAATATTAATAATTTACTTTAAAAAATGAATTATAGTTAACGTATAAAAATATATTTTATTGTATTTATTTTACAAAATGCATCAAATCAAGTATATGGGAATATTTATGGTAATAAAAGACAGCTGTCGCCATAACTTAAAAAACGAAAATTATTTTCTAAAGCGTAAGAATAGACCTTTTTCCAGTCATCACCTATTAAAGCCGAAACCAGTAATAATAGGGTGCTTCTAGGTTGATGGAAATTTGTAATTAATCCTCCTGCAACGCGATAGCGATAACCTGGCGCAATAATAAGTTGGGTAGAAGCGATTAGAATAGTTGATTCTGAACTTTCCAGAAAGTCTAATAATGCTTTCATCGAATCATGAAAAGATACACCTGTGTCGAAGGCCGGGTCATAGGGATCCCATTGTTTAACAACAGGATTTCCTTCATCCATTTTCCCTTTTAATCTTCGTACACCTAACCAATAAAAACTTTCAATGGTTCGCATAGAAGTTGTCCCTACCGGAATTATAGTTTTGGGTTCGCCCTCTTCACTCAAGGTGATGAGTTGTTTCAAAACCTGCGCCGAAATTGAAATCTGTTCGGCATGCATCTCATGTTCTCCAAGCGTAGGAGCACTCACCGGTTTAAAGGTTCCGGCGCCGACGTGAAGCGTGACATAAGCGGACGTGATATTTTTTTGTACGAACGATTTAAATACCCTGTCGGTGAAATGTAATCCTGCTGTTGGAGCAGCAACAGAACCTTTTAAACGGGCGTAGATAGTTTGGTAACGATCTTTGTCGGTGGTATCAGCTTCACGGTGAATGTAAGGCGGCAGTGGAACCAATCCTGATTGATCCAATAATGCTGCGAAGCTGAGGTGTTCCGGCTCCCATGAAAAGCGAATGATGGATGCTTCGCCCATCTGTTCTATCTTTTCAGCTTTTAGAATGGCTGTTTCGCCATCAATATTCACAGAAAGCTTTAATGATCCGGATTTCCATTTCTTATTATTGCCGATCAAACATTTCCAGTAACACTGACCGGGGTTTGAAAAGGCAACCTGATAGTCTGCAGTGGGAGCAGATGGCTCTAAACAGAATATCTCGATTTTGGCTCCGGTAGATTTATAGAATATGATACGAGCTTGAAAGACTTTAGTATCGTTGAAGAGAAGCAGACTATTTGTCGGAAGATATTCGCCTATATTGCGAAATACGGATTGACTTATTGTGCCATTTTTATATAGCAACAATTGAGAGGCATCTCTTTCTGCCAAAGGGTATTGTGCAATACGTTCATCAGGAAGTGGATAGTCGAAGTCGTCAATAGACAGGGCACCGGGGTGCAATGGATACGAATGGGTCATAGATAAAATAAACAGGTAAAGCGTTTATCCTTTGAAAAGATCTTCAATGTTGATGCTCTTTTCGTAAAGATGAAACACGTCTTCTAATTCAACGGCATCAATACGGTCAATTCTGTTAGCCGATGTCCTATACCAAACCTCCACATAGAATCCATCAACCGAATAGAGTCGGATGATATAAAACAGGAACACCCTGTTTAGCAATTCTACTCCTCTGTCAATGACGAGTTCAATTTTATCATTGAGCGTCATTTCAACAAATTGGTTCTTAGTCATGGCTTTTAAGCATTGGCACCGTCTGAAACCTCGGTAAAAGTAAATAATTAGATAATTTGCTTCATTCTTTTTTAAAATTAAAAATCCATTTCGTTTTATTGTGCAATACTTATATTGAAGTTTCTGTAGGATAATAATTCAATCAAAGGAAAATTATCAATTTTAAAGATACACAAGTTGTTTTATTTTTCTTGATTAAATTATAACAAATTTAATCATAGAGGGTTCAATTTGCAAGAAGAATTATAGTGGCTAAAAAAAAACTTAACTTTGCACCATGGAATCAAAGAGACAAGAAAAAATTTCAAGGCTTATACAGCGCGATATGGGTGAAATATTCACGCTTGAATCACGTAACCTGTTTAATAGCAGTATGATTACGGTTACTAAAGTTAATGTGTCACCCGATTTGTCGATTGCTAAAGTGTATCTTAGCCTGTTTGCAACTTCTGATAAGGATGCGTTGCTAACGTCAATTAAGGAGCATACAAAATTGCTCAGAGGCCAACTGGGACAGCGAATTCACCTTCAACTGCGTGTAATTCCTGCACTCCATTTCTATTTAGACGATTCTCTCGATTATATCGAGAAGATCGACAATTTGTTGAAAGATTAATTTTCTACTAACCTAAAATTCGTAAATCTATAGTGACACTGCCATTCTTTATTGCCCGACGATACTTGTTTGCCAAGAAGTCGCACAACATTATTAATATTATCTCCGGTATCTCTGCTGCCGGAATAATGGTTGGTACGATGGCACTCGTTATTGTTTTGTCGGTGTTTAATGGCTTCGAAAGTGTTATTGTTTCGCTCTTTAATACTTTCGACCCTGATATCCGAATCTGTTTAGTCGAGGGAAAGACTTTTCACAAAAACGATATCTCTGCCGAGAAAATCAAGCAGATAAAAGGCGTGATTCGTTATACTGATGTCCTCGAAGAGAATGCATTGCTTCGATGTAACAATCGACAATATCTGGCCACGATTAAGGGCGTTTCTGCCGACTATCAGAACAATCCCGGTCTGGATAGTATGATGGTTGAAGGGAAACTTATTACTGAAGAAAATGGAGGTTCTTTTGCTGTTGCGGGAAGAGGAGTGGCTTATTTTTTAGGACTCAATCCTCATGATATCATTCATCCTTTAGAGATATATGTCCCCCGACGTACTGCCTCGTATAGCGTTCAACCTGATCAGGCTTTTAACTCCGGATCGTTGTTTGTCTCGGGGATTTTTTCTATTCAAGACGAATTCGATTCAAAATATGTTTTGTTGCCGATTGGCTTTACACGCGACTTGCTAGAATATACTGATGAGCAGACTTCTGTGGAGGTCACGCTACAGAAAGATGTAAACACTAATGACATTCAAAAGGAGATACAGAAAATTGTCGGACCTAAATTTAAGGTAGAAAACCGTTTTCAACAGCAGGAAACGCTCTATAAATTGATGAAGTCTGAAAAACTGGCAGTCTTTTTTATTTTGGCCTTTATTTTGCTCATTGCCACATTCAATGTCATCGGTTCTCTGTCTATGTTGATTATTGAGAAAAAGAAAGACATTGGCATACTTTGGAGCTTAGGTGCTGACGAACGTTTGATACGACGCATCTTTCTTCTCGAAGGATTGATGGTCTCTACGATGGGTGCTTTGGTTGGGTTGTTATTGGGTGCCGTTATCTGTTGGATTCAACAACAATTTGGCGTTGTGAAACTTCAGGTCAGTGGTGGCTCGTTTATCATCAGCGCTTACCCCATTAGTATGGAATGGCTTGATTTTATAATGGTTTTTATTACCGTATTTCTGATAGGACTTGCGGCTATTCTTTTCCCAGTTCGAAATATTCGCCCCGGTTCAATTCGGTTGAAAGGGGTTTAAAAATTATGATCTCATTTTTATGAAAAAACTTTGGAAAGTTCTTCGTTATGCACTGCCTTATAAAGGACATGCTATGTTGAACATTTTATTTAATGTGGTAGGTGTTGTATTTGCGTTGGCATCATTTACATTGTTTATTCCTGTATTAAATATTTTATTTAAGCAAACTAAACGAATGATGGTCGCTCCACCTCATATCGACTGGAGCCTGAGTCAGATTACCCACCTCAATAAAGATCTGTTATTGAATAATTTCAATTATTTAATCCAGCAAAGTATTGATAAATATGGTGATGCAACAGCTCTGCTTTTTATCGCGATTGCCATCGTGGTACTTTTCTTTCTGAAGAATTTTTTCAGGTACATGGCTATGTTTTTCTTGGCTCCTGTACGAAATGGGGTTGTGAAAGATTTACGTAATAGTCTGTATCATAAAATGTTAATACTTCCCTTGGGGTATTATTCAGATCAAAGAAAAGGTGATCTGATGTCGCGCGTAACTACTGATGTACAAGAGGTTGAATGGAGCATCATGAGTTCACTCGAAATGGTGTTTCGCGAGCCCATTACCATTATCTGTTTTCTGGCGACCATGATGGTGATGAGTCCACGGCTTACCTTTTTTGTATTAATCATGCTCCCAATGAGTGGACTGATTATCGGTCAGATTGGGAAAAGTCTTAAACGGACATCCGTAAAAGGGCAGCGTAAGATGGGAGAACTCATCTCTATTATAGAAGAAACTATTTCCGGACTTCGGATTATTAAAGCCTTCAATGCAATTGGTTATTCGCAACGTAAGTTTGAAGAGACCAACGACAATTATTTCAAATTGATGAACAGGCTTTATCGCAAACGCGACCTGGCCTCTCCTTTAAGTGAGTTTTTGGGAGCTATCGTTATGGTGGTAGTGCTTTGGTATGGTGGACAATTGATCTTTAGAAAAGATACCCTGCTCGATGGATCTGTATTTTTGGTTTACCTGGCTATCTTCTCTCAGATCTTAAATCCTGCAAAGGCTATTGTTACAGCTATTTATAATATTCAAAAAGGTGCGGCATCAGTCGACCGGATTCAATATATATTAGATGCAGAGGAGACGATTGCTCAGAAAGAGAATGCTGTTCCTATTAAAAGTTTCGAACATCAGATAGAATATCGCAATGTCTCGTTCCAATATGAGAAGGATGTTGTATTGAAGAATATCAATCTAACCATTCAAAAGGGAAAAACTGTTGCTCTTGTGGGGACATCTGGCGGCGGTAAATCAACGATGGTTGATCTGCTACCTCGTTTCTATGATGTAGTCAGTGGCGATATTCTGATTGATGGTACACCTATTACAGATTTAGTGATTTCTGATCTGCGTGGCCTGATGGGTATCGTTTCGCAGGAAACCATTCTGTTTAATGGGTCAGTTTATGAAAATATTGCCTTTGGACTCAACAATGCCACCCTCGAAAATGTTATAGCTGCAGCAAAGGTTGCCAATGCACACGAGTTTATTGATACACTGGAGATGGGATACGAAACCAATATTGGCGATAGGGGTGTCAAGCTTTCGGGCGGACAGCGTCAACGTATCAGCATTGCACGTGCCGTATTAAAGAATCCTCCGGTCCTGATCCTCGACGAGGCTACCTCTGCATTGGATACTGAGAGCGAACGTTTGGTTCAGGATGCCTTGACCAATTTGATGAAGAACAGGACCTCTGTTGTGATTGCCCACCGTCTGTCAACCATTCAACATGCCGACGAAATCGTCGTGATGCAGAAAGGTGAGATCGTAGAACGAGGTAACCATGCAACGCTACTTGAATTAAATGGTGTATATACAAAACTACACGAAATGCAGTCTTTAGAATAAACGAAAATTAAAACCAATACCATGTCACAGGACACAGCAACTATTTTTTTGACGCATGTTGAAACACCGATAGGTACGATGGTTGCTTGTGCTGTTGAGCATGGGTTGTGTCTGTTGGAGTTTGCTGATCGACCAACGTTAGATAAACAATTTGCATCTATCAAGAAGCTGTTTAACGGCCAGATCGTTGAAGGCGAAAGCAGCTACTTTGAGATGTTACATCAGCAGTTGAGTGAGTATTTTGAGCGAAAGCGTAAGGTATTCTCCATTCCTTTGGTTACACCCGGAACTGATTTTCAACAATTAGTCTGGAAGGAACTACAAAAGGTTCCATATGGTATTACCCGATCCTATAAACAACAATCTATTGCCTTAAATAATCTGGAAGCCATCCGTGCTGTTGCCAGTGCCAATGGCATGAATCGTATCGCCATCATCATTCCCTGTCATCGAATTGTAGGAAATAATGGCGATCTTACCGGTTATGCGGGTGGACTGTGGAGAAAACAATGGCTGCTCGACTTTGAACGAGGGACACAGCGGTTGGATTTTTGAACAGTAATTTTGCATTAAGGAGTAATTCTACTCCACCATTTTGATCTCTTGGGAGAAATCTCCCATTCCCAAACATTTATTTGAATATACTCCGAACCTCGAAAGAACCTCCTGACACCCTTAAGAGATGACCTAAGGGTGAAGGGTAGAATAGCCCTGGATGAAGAGTATATGAAGTGTGTCCGTCTCGCACGTGTCTCGCACATGTCTCGCAGGTGTCTCGCACCTGTCTCGCTATATAGAGCGAGACTCGTGCGAAACTGGTCCGAAACACGTGCGACACTGGTGCGATAAATAGACAAGTCATAGAGGAATAATCTACCGGTATTCTACCTGTTATTCCTAAGTCTTGTCAGAATAATCGAACCGTGTGGAGAGTCTTTGAAATTCGTGGAGCAAATTATACTTACCTAATGAACTCACAACTTCCAATGGATGGACTTAGTACGCTGAAGTCTGACAGCCATAACTTTTCATTTCTATCACAGCCAACCTTGAAAATTGGTTTTAGATTTCAATGTTGAGTTAACTCCAAAAAGTTTATAGAAATGCAAACGAGGTTGCTGTCACAATGACAACAACCTCGTTTGTTTTATAGCGTAAGTGCGTTTATTTTTTAATCTTCTTCAGATACAATGTTTGTGTTGTCTTGGTTGAATCTGAAGCAAGTGTAGTTTTCATAATCATCTCTTCAGAAGTAAGCTTCTCAATTTTAGAAGGTACATCAAAGAAACCCGTTCCGAAACCAATGGTAATGGTGTCACCCTTTGCATTTAATTTCCAGCGATTTGGAATGTCGCGATCTGTCTGCTTGACATTCATCGTGCTATCAGCATTGAATGTATAGATCCATGTCCTCATTTCGGTAACATAAAAGCTCAACTGTCTGGGATCAATTTTTGTCTGGCTTTCAAACTTAACATCTGCTACTTGCCATGTTCCTATAATATCTTTTTTGGGATTTGAATTACAAGCCGTAAATACTAGAATCAGCATTACCACTGCGGCCAGTCCTTTCAGCAGTTTATTTTTCATCATTGATAGATTTGTTTCGATAAATGGTTTCAATGGTAGCAAATGTAAGTAAATTTTAAACGCTTTATTACGCAGAAAAACATATCCCACAAACTATTGTTAACTTTGTAGTGTCAAATTAAGACTTGTTATGGAATTATTGAAAGAAAAAATCCGGGGTCTTGCCGGTTCTATTTATCCTGAGATGAAGGCAGTACGTCGTCATCTACATCAACACCCAGAACTTTCTAAGCACGAATTCGAGACAGCAAATTTCGTTTGTCGCTTTCTTGAAAAGGAGGGGATATCTTATACCTCAGGTGTTGGTGGTAATGGAATTGTTGCTTTGATAAAAGGTAAAAACCCTGAGAAAAAGGTGATTGCGCTTCGTGCTGATATGGATGCATTACCCATCACGGAGGAAAACGATGTTCCATATAAGTCAATGAATACCGGAGTAATGCATGCCTGTGGACATGATGTGCATACCACTTGTCTCTTGGGGGCTTCAAAATTGTTGAATGATTTGAAAGATGATTTCGAAGGAACCATTAAGCTTATCTTTCAGCCTTCCGAAGAAGAGTATCCCGGTGGTGCATTAATGATGATCAAGGATGGTGTGCTCGAAAATCCAGCTCCTGTAATGATATTCGGACAGCATGTGTTGCCGAACTTGGAAGTTGGTAAGGTGGGTATGCGTGCAGGAAAATATATGGCCTCTACTGATGAAATCTATTTTACGGTTAAGGGACGAGGCGGTCATGGTGCTACGCCTGAACTAAATATAGACCCCATTGTGATTGCTGCTCAAATCATTATCGCCTTGCAACAAATCGTTAGTCGTATTGCAAAACCTACTATGCCTACCGTCTTTACTATTGGGCGGGTGATTGCAGATGGACGTACGAATGTTACGCCTAGCGAAGTGAAAATGGATGGAATACTCCGAACTTTTAATGAAGACTGGAGAAAAGAAGCACACGAAAAAATTACCCATATTGCACAAACTGTGGCAAAAGCCTACGGTGGAGAATGTGAGGTGTTTGTAGATCATGGATATCCTTTCCTTGTTAACGATGATAAGGTAACGGCTATGACACGGCAATTGGCTTCAGAATACCTTGGTTCTGAAAATGTTGTAGAATTGGATGAAAGAATGACTGCGGAAGATTTTGCCTATTTCACTCAGAAAGTTCCTGCCTGCTTTTATCGTTTAGGGGTAACAGATAGCGAAGGACGGTTGAAATCGAATCTTCATTCTTCAACTTTCGATGTCGATGAACAGAGTATTGAGATAGGAGTGGGACTGATGACTTGGTTAGCCGTAAATGCCCTGAATTCAGTTGATGACATTGTCTAAATGTTTTGCATGAACATTTAAATGGAATTGATGTTCTCTTTAAGTAGACTTACGGTATTCATATCGTAGTATTTTATGGCAAGATTTTTGTAAATCTACTTAACGAATAAACTAAGAATTATGAAAAAAATCATTTTTGCATTAGCCTTTATGCTGTTTGGAACAGTATTAAGCGTACAAGCACAGGATTATAATACCGGAATTGGGGTTCGTGGTGGAACTTTTAGTGGATTAACAATTAAGCATTACTTAACCGAATCAACTGCTTTAGAAGGTGTTTTAACAACACGTTGGGGTGGCTGGATGATTTCGGGTACATGGGAGAAACATGCACCAGCCTTCGATGTCCAAAATCTTAAATGGTTTTATGGAGTAGGGGGTCAGGTAGGTTTCTGGAATGATCAAGCATACTGGGGCGATGTCAATCATGGAAATTATACTGTTTTAGGTGTTCATGGTGCTTTAGGATTGGAATATACTTTTAAGGAAATTCCTTTCTCTCTCGGTGCTGATTGGAAACCGGCACTTAATATTTCAGGATATAATGGTTTCTGGGGCGATAATGTCGGACTTTCACTTCGATATAATTTCTAACGAAAGAAAACTCATTTTTTAACTTCTTTACTTCCCGGATGCTTTGCATTGCGGGAAGTATTATTTTTGACAAGAAATTAATGGAATAGTCATTCAACAACCTACTATTTATGAAATATGCCGGAAAACATTACCGGACCATTTGGAGAGAAGGATTAGAAATCTGCATGATAGATCAAACGAAGCTTCCTTTTGGCTTTGAAATTTATCGTGCAAAATGTTATCAGGATATCTGTCATGCTATTCGTATAATGATAGTTCGTGGGGCAGGAGCTATTGGTGCTGCTGCAGGATACGGAATGGCACTGGCTTTTGCTGAATCTGGTGATCGCAACTTTATCGATCAGGCGCGCAAAGATATTGATGCTACGCGTCCTACTGCCCGCAATCTTTTCTATGCAACTGAACGCGTCTACAATGTCGGTCTCATTGACAGTTCATTAGCATTGAAAGAGGCTGATCAGATTGCACTTGAAGATGAGCAGGATGGTTTGAATATAGGTCTTAACGGAAACACACTGATTAAAGATGGCGCTTCTATTCTTACCCATTGCAATGCAGGCTGGTTAGGCTTTGTAGATTACGGTAGTGCCCTGTCGCCAATTTATATAGCACACAATCAAGGGAAAAAGGTGTTTGTTTATGCCGATGAAACACGCCCACGTGGACAAGGTGCACGCTTAACGGCATGGGAACTTCAAAACGAAGGTGTTCCTTATGCCGTTATTCCGGATAATGCCGGTGCGCATTTAATGTCTAAGGGTTTGATAGATCTGGTTATTGTTGGTGCCGATCGGATTGCCCGAAATGGGGATGCCGCCAACAAAATAGGAACGCTCGAAAAGGCTATTGTGGCTAAACACTATGGCATTCCATTTTATGTAGCTGCTCCACTTTCAACATTTGATACAGATTGTCTCTCGGGGAAAGATATTCCTATTGAAGAGCGCGATCATGATGAAGTTCTTTGGCAGACCGGTCCTGATAAAATGAACAATTTACACACTATAAGGGTTTGTGCTCCAGGTTCTAATGTGCTTAATCCTGCCTTCGACGTAACACCTGCCGAACTAATTACAGGAATTATTACAGAAAAAGGTATTATCAAACCAACAGAAGAAGCTATATTCGCAATTATTTAATACATTTAACCCAAAATAACAACGAAGAGTATTGTAGAACGATACTCTAAACACGACAGCTTATGGAACTGACGTTAAAGGAAAACTACACTATTTTGCATATTGCAACTAAGAAGGGCCTTATAAACGATGGAGATACCACATTTACGATTGGATTGGCAGCCATTGTGCTTGCTGAATTAATGCAACGGAAAAAAATTGTACTCAAAGGTGAGTATGTTCTGATGAAAGATGCCATGCATACCGGCGATGCCGTTCTCGACTTTGTCCTGGATCAACTTGATTCATCAGACAATGATTATAATGTTAAGGCCTGGCTTGAACGACTTACCCACAAAGAAACCGGTAAGAACTTATTGAAAGCGCTCTTCAGTGGCATGGAGAAGGATGATCTGGTTAAATATACTGTCCGACGTAAATTCTTGATATTTGGCAAAGAGCAAACTTATCAGCTCAATAATCCTTCATTGAAAACTGAATTAGAAGATAAACTTCGTAAATGTTTATTGGTGAAGAATACAACGGTAACCGAAAACGATGCTATTTTAATTATCCTGCTCGATCGTTGCCGATTGTTTAAACTATTTCTTCCTGATGCTAACGACCGCAGATCTGCCGGTAAGCGGGTAAAAGAATTAATGGCCATCCCTGTTAGTGGTGATAACTTGTTGTTTAAAGCCTTACAGGTTGAGTTAAAAGATCGATACACAATTAAAGCTTAATATTTTAAGATGGAAACTCTTCGTTGTCAGTGGCCCGGTAATGATGCTTTGATGCAACAGTATCATGATCAAGAATGGGGTACTCCCGTTCATGATGATCATAAATGGTTTGAATTTTTATTGCTTGATGCTTTTCAGGCAGGTTTAAGTTGGAAAACGATATTGCACAGGCGCGAAGGTTTCAAAAAAGCATTTGATAACTTCGACTTTGAAAAAATAGCTCAATATGATGAGAATCATTATGAGCGTTTAATCAACGATGCGGGTATTATCAGAAACAAAGCAAAAGTTAGAGGCACGATAAAAAATGCACAAGCATTTATTGCTATCCGCAAAGAGTTTGGCAGCTTCGATAACTACATCTGGCGGTTTACTGATGGGAAAACAATTGTTACGCGTCGTAAACAAAATGATATTCCTGTGCGTACTGAACTTTCGGATATGATAAGTAAGGATCTGAAAAAGCGAGGCTTCTCTTTTGTGGGTACGACTATCTGTTATGCTTTTATGCAGGCCGCAGGTATTGTGAACGATCATGTTGAAGAGTGTTTTCGTTTTGAAGCTTGCTGTGGGAAGGAATAGAGGGGAGATTAAAACATCGAATGGTAAATACTGAAAGAAAATCGATTACAAGCTGGCTTCCTATTACGCGCGATGATATGCTCAGACGTGGATGGGAAGATGTTGATATAATAATGATAATGGGCGATGCCTATGTAGACCACCCTTCTTTTGGTGGTGCTGTGATCGCTCGTATCCTGGAACGCGAAGGCTATCGTATTGCCATTATCCCACAGCCCAATTGGCGTGATGATTTACGCGACTTCAAGAAGTTTGGAAAACCAAAGCTCTTCTTTGGCGTTACTGCCGGCTGTATGGATTCGATGGTGAATCACTATACGGCTAATAAGCGGTTGCGCTCTGATGATGCCTATACTCCCGGTGGGGTGGCCGGGTTCCGTCCTGATTATGCATCGGTAGTCTACACTAAGATATTAAAACAGTTGTATCCTGATGTCCCCGTTATCTTAGGGGGAATTGAAGGATCGCTTCGTCGTTTAGCACATTATGATTATTGGTCCGACTCCTTCCGTCCGGGCATATTGGCACAATGTCCTGCCGATCTGTTGGTCTTTGGAATGGGGGAGAAGACAATCATAGAGATTGCCCGTCGCCTTGCTGATGGGGTTCCTGTGGAGGCTATCCGCGATCTGGAGCAGACCGTCTATTATCTTCCTGAAAACGAGCCGGTAGATGAACGTCCCGAATGGAGAACGCTGGAGCTTCACTCTTTTGAAGAGTGTGCCAAGGATAAAAAGAAACATGCCGACTCATTCAGGATTTTTGAACAGGAGTCGAATAAATGGCAGGGTGCCCGATTGATTGAGAAGTGTGCAAACCGGTACATGGTTGCCAATCCACCCTATCCCCCAATGTCGACTGAAGATATCGATGCTTCATTTGATCTTCCGTATACCCGTTTACCACATCCAAAATATCTAAAGCGTGGACCTATTCCTGCTTACGAAATGATCCGTCATTCTGTTAACATGCACCGTGGTTGTTTTGGAAGCTGTTCTTTCTGCACCATCTCTGCACATCAGGGAAAGTTTGTAGTGAGTCGTTCCGAAGCTTCAATCCTTAAAGAGGTGGAAGAGGTTACACAGATGCCCGATTTTAAAGGATATATCAGTGATCTGGGCGGTCCATCGGGCAATATGTATCGCATGAAAGGAGTGAATGAGGAGATGTGCAAACGCTGTGTTCGTCCTTCGTGTATTTATCCTGCAGTCTGTCATAATCTCGACACCAACCATCGCCCGTTAACGGAGTTGTATCAGAAAGCTGCTAAGGTTAAAGGAATAAAAAAAGTATTTGTCGGAAGCGGTATCCGCTATGATATGTTGATCGGAAGACCCAAACCGGAAGCTGAGCGCAATGGCTATGATGAATATATGAAGCAGTTAATTCATCATCATGTTTCGGGACGATTGAAGGTTGCTCCTGAACACACATCTGATAAGGTGTTAAAGGTGATGCGCAAGCCCTCTTTTAAGCTGTTTCATGAGTTTAAAGCGAAGTTTGAAGCTGAAAATAGAGCGGCAGGGTTGAAGCAACAGCTGATACCTTATTTCATCTCCAGTCATCCTGGTTCTACCGTTGAGGCTATGGCTGAATTAGCAGCCGAAACAAAAGATATGGGATTCAAGCTTGAGCAGGTTCAGGATTTTACACCAACCCCAATGACGTTGGCTACGGTAATGTTTTATACCGGCTATGACCCATACACCCTACAACCTGTTTTTACAGCACGGCAACCGAATGAGAAAAAAGATCAACAGCTCTTCTTCTTCTGGTATAAAAATGAAAACAGACCTTTTATCAGGCAAAAGTTAATGGCTGCTAATCGTCCTGATCTGGTAAAGAAGTTGTTGCAGTAGCTATTTTTCCGGAATAATCAATACCGGGATGTGTGTACGTCTGATAACCCCTTCGCTGGTGGTACCTAAAAGGGTGCGATATAGCAAGCCGTGACTTTC
>JAHEYR010000236.1 GCA_023251485.1 Bacteroidales bacterium | reverse complement strand
GAGTAAAGAGATCTGTGCAGTGGATCATTGAATACTCGTCAAGTTGGTGAACAAAAAGGCGCGCGTTGTCCTCAGGATTTCTCGATGATGGAAACATTTCCGCATCGCCATCGCTAACAAATGCCAAATCGGTTCTTTCAACTACCTCGTCTCGAAGTCCCACATGACGGTAGCGCACAGACTCCAAGTAGACGACGCCGTCATTGTGAACAATCTTAATAGAATAAAAGTCAGCCTTCAGGTAAGTGGGGTATTTCCGCTTTAGGTCCGGCAGAATCTCCACTCCGCTATTTGCACCAATACGCGGGACAACGAAGCCTTCGGATTCTTCCATCAAGCCTCGGATCGCTTCACGGATTGGTATCTGAAAGAACTCTCGGTTCGGTTGGTATCTATAATCATCGAAGCGCTGATGTAGCCGCTTCTCCACAAAATCACAGTCAGTCACCAGCTCGTCGTAAACGACAATGAAGTCATCAGGAACACCTGTGGTCTTCAAATCTTTTGCACGTACTTGAGGAGTTCGCTGGGAAAGGCCGATTTTTACAATCGCCCGCATCGCGGGGTTGATCATGACATAGACAAATCCTGCGATCATATTAAGTGCCTAATGTGAAGGTGAGAGTAATAGGAAATGGCTAACGAGATACACCAGCCGCACGGGACAACCGGCTTGAAGGAAAAATGTCGCAGGCTAATCCCTTGTCGGCTGAATGTTTCTGTTAACCCCTCTTTCCTTAAAATGGCTTTGCCTTTACCCATTTGACGACGGCCTTTTCGAGTTCATCGAGTTGCGACATTATAGATTTATACCAATGTGTTCTCGCATCAGGAGCCATGCAGCTTGCACCAGCTAGTAAAGCGCGTCTCGGCCATGGGGGTTCATTCGCCAGACTTCTCCACTGAGATTGAAACCAATGTCTCTGATGTGATCTTCCCATTGCCAAAATCAACTTTCTTCGGCTAAATGCGTCCCTTGCTTCTCCAAGCATTTTGAAAAAACGGCTTTCGTTGTCCCATTGTGTAGTATGGGTAAAAAGATAGAGTGCCCAAATGCGATGGTACTCCAATTCGCTGACCAAAGATTCTTTAAGCAGGTCTATCACGCGCTTCCCAATTTCGTGGTATCGCTTTGTTTTCAAATTTCGTAGGTTGCTAAAATATTGAATGATGTCTGAAAATGCTGGGTATAGAGTATCAAGTTTTTCAAATATTTCATCAACAATAGAATCATCACCTAACTGCCCCATGCGTCTAAGAACAAACTTTATTATTCCAAAGTCGATGTCAGCTTTTTTTATCTCTTCTTGAAATAGTTCGTTCAGATTTAAGGAATCAATCAATTCTTGTTGATCCTGATCTAAATCTGAGTAATCAATCTCCTCATAAGGGTCTGAAAGGCCAAGTTCCCTAATCAGTTGTTGAAACTTCTCGTAAAGAGAGTCAATCTCCCTTTCCGCCGGCGTTGACAGGTAGCGCATCCGGAAGTCCTTCACTGAAAGCACATGAGTTTTTTGTGGTTGAAGTGTTAGCCCATGATTTCTATAAAGCACATCAGCCAGAAATGCTAAAGAGCGGTATGACTCTCCGTGATTTTTCGAAAAAAAGCGATAGTCATCGTTGTAACGTATAAAGTTAACGCCGCTAGCGAGGAGGGCGTTATCAATGTCAGCAATTGTGATTTCTGCAAGGACACGTGACGGGGCATTTCCAACCGGAATGCCGAAGGTTTCTGTTCCATTCCAACCTGACAAAAGCCTCATTATTGCCGCGACATGTTGAGATTGGTTAGTGGCAACTGACAATGCGTTTTCCAGCCGATGGTGATATATTCTGGGATAAAAGTCAGCTATATCTGCAAGAGCAACATGAGTTATCTCCTCATCGTTAAGCAACTCTTCGCTTCTTTTAAGAAAGCTGTCGTACCCGATTATGGGATCAAAAAGTTGACCATCAGCCTCTGGTAAGATGCGATAGGAAAAGACAACGTTTTCCGAAACTGGAACCCGATGTGCTTCAACATCATTAGCAATTTCTCGAACCAGTGCGGCAAAGATAATAAAGTCTAGTGGGTCAAGCTGCGTAACTACACGAAAGGCATAGCGGCTCTTTGGGGCAAGCAGCGTTCGATGAGCACGCACTTTCCAGCTCAAGATATCCTGCGAGACGAGATATTCTTTTATTTCGGTCCAAACATGTTCTACTGCTAAATATTCAAAAGGTAGCGGTAAAACATCCGTATCGCCGAATCGTTTCACATGTTCTAAAGCCCAAT
The DNA here is from genome assembly GCA_023251485.1 of Bacteroidales bacterium. Lineage (GTDB taxonomy): Bacteria > Bacteroidota > Bacteroidia > Bacteroidales > Cfx3-03 > Cfx3-03. The sequence continues at coordinate 1,877 of JAHEYR010000236.1, read as the reverse complement.
CGAGGCTTGATGGCTCAAGTTTTAGCATCTTATTTTATGGTTAACAAGTATTATACAGTTTCTGTTTATAACAGAGCAAAATCATAAATGTCAACGAAAAAGCAGAAGAAGTTAACCTTTCTCATGTTTAAAGTAGGTAATTTCCGGTCATTATTACGTTTGATATACACAAAAGAGGTTGAATCTCCATGATTAATATCCCGCATACTTTTTCCACCTTCATTGCTTTTATAAATGGTGGGTTCGCTCCGCTTAACCCACCCTACCGAAAATCCGCAAATTAAAAGTTTACGGGATTGAACAATAAATACCTTCTTTATAGTGTAATATTTACATGGAAAAATGTAAATATTGCAAAACTTTCAATTTTAAAAGTCTTTAACACAAGGTAAAAAATATTTATAACTACAATTCATCACAATACTTAAACATAATCCTATATTTCTGAGTTATTTGGCAATCCTATTGATATGAAATATAAGTAAAAGATGTTAACCTGACTTTGAGAAAAAGGTGTTGGCAAGTTGAAAACAAAGATAAGCATGGTATAATGCTATCGTTCTTTCATTTAAAAGGAAAACAATGTGAATAAGGTAAACTAACTGAGAGGTTGGGGCGCAAAGCCGTTGGTCTTCATTTATTGAAGAAAGGGAGCAGAATAGGGTCAGACCTTGAAAATAGAATACATAATCTGGTCCATCTCTTTTTTAAGTCTTCTTTGTGTTTTCAATTGTTCGCTTATCCGCAGGGCAGCTTTTGTTACCGCACTTAAACTTACGCCAAATACTTCCCCGGCTTTTTCTGGGGCAATTCTCGATCTCTTGCAGAGAGTCGATTAATAAATTTCTTTTGTACCCAACTGATAAATTCTTCACTTTAAAGTAAAGGCTGTAAGATGTTTGTAACCATTGCATTGTTATATTGGATTCTCCAGGGTCGTGCCATAGGAATGGACTATAACAACTTATTGTTACAACCTTGTCATGTATATTCTATAATCAAGGGCAGACCTCAATATTTTCCCGCCAATCACCAACTCGCATCATATACTCAGGAGTAAAGTTTGTCAACTTCTTTACGTCTCCAAGCTCACCTGCCGCTATGGAGTGCAATGGAATAGCGGTCAGGTGGAGCGTTTAGTTAGGCATTAACTTTATAAGTCAATATCTCTTACAACTTTATCAAGAGGTATCGTGGGTAAATCCTTAGAGTCTTCCTTTTCTCTTCTTAATTCTTTTATATCTTCGAAATCCTCTAACGCTTCTTGAATCTGCAAAAACTCCTCATAGGGTAATATGACAAATTGTTTCTTGCCTTCTTTTTCTATAACTTGTGGATGAATAACCATAGTTACCTCCTATCTATAAGCTTCCTTCCTATGCCGAATACGATAAACGATTATTTTTTCCCCTTCAACCTCGAAAAGTATACGCCAATCACCAACTCGCATCCTATACTCAGGAGTAAAGTTTGTCAACTTCTTTACGTCTCCCTGAATGTCGTCTTCAAGAAGCTTCAATTTCTCAATTATCTTTTTTCCATCTGATTTTGGTATGTCTTTTAGATCTTTGATAGCCCTTGGTTTTAATTCAACTTTGTATTTCATGTTTTTTCTTAGGCATAACGATAAGCACACCTGCCGCTATGGAGCGCCAGCGGAATAGCGGTCAGGTGAAGCGCCTTGTTAGGCTATTTTCTTTCTTTTTGCATCTTCAATTTTTTTCTAAATTGCATGGCTGCGGTACTTAGCTCTGCAACCGATTTCTATTTTTTACATATAACCGAAAATGTCGTGGTTATTAAGGCAGTCCGATTGCATATAATTGTATATTCTCTTGCACAAGATTCTTTTAACAAACATTGAAGCCTTCTTTTTG
>JAHEYR010000067.1 GCA_023251485.1 Bacteroidales bacterium | reverse complement strand
CCATTTTAAGCGGGCCTCTAACTCTTCAATAGAGGGTGGTAACACGAAAACAGCCAATGTCTCAGCCGGAAATAGCTTCTTTATGTTTAACCCACCTACCACATCGACATCAAAGATAACGTGCTTTCCCTTTTCCCAGATTCTGGAGAGTTCTGATTTTAAGGTTCCATAAAAGCTACCGGGATATACTTCTTCCCACTCAAGGAATTCCTGATGATCAATTCGACGTTTGAACTCCTCGGGTGAGAGAAAGTAATAGTCTGTGCCATCAACCTCTTCGGGACGTTTTGCACGACTGCATGCGGATACCGAGAATTCGAGCGGTAGTCCCATGTTCAACAGACGATGAACAATGGTCGTTTTACCTGCTCCCGATGGGGCTGAGAAGACAATTAATTTTCCTTGCATATACAGCGTTAAATAGGGTTGTATTATAGAATATTCATCAATTGTTCCTTGATCTTTTCGAGCTCGTCTTTCATCTGAACTACCAGCTTCTGGATATCGGCATCGTTTGCCTTCGACCCCATGGTGTTGATTTCGCGACCGAGTTCCTGGGTGATAAATCCGAGTTTCTTGCCTTGCGATCCCTCTTCTTTCAGCGTGTTGAGGAAGTAGTTGATGTGTTTATTTAAACGAACTTTCTCTTCGGTGATGTCGAGTTTCTCGATATAGTAGATCAGTTCTTGCTCAAAACGGTTCGGATCGAGCTTTGAGGGATCGGTCATCTCCTCGATGTCTTTTTGTATCCTTTCGCGAAGGGTCGTCACTCTTGCCTTTTCGAAAGGGATCACCTCTTCTGCATATTTTTTGATCAGGCCAATGCGATAGGTGAAGTCTTTTTCTAACAAAGCACCCTCTTCAATCCTGAATTTATCGGCATGAATTAACGCTTCGTCGATGGCTTTGATCACATGGCTCCATTCATCTTCGTCAATTTCTTCGCGACAGGTTTTTAGCACATCGGGCATCTTCAAAACCATAGGTAGTAGCTCTGCTTTTTCGCCAACCTCTTCGGCTAATGCTTTTAGCTCATTATAATAGTGGATTGCCAGCGGCTTATTGATGGTATAGCTTGATTGGTCTCCTGAAATTTCTACCGAGAGATAAAAATCTATCTTTCCTCTTTCGAGTATTTTTGCAAGTTCAGATCTGATTTCCAGATCTTTTTCCTTGTAGGTACCGGGCATTTTTATCGATGCGTCAAGTTGTTTGCTGTTAAGCGACTTGACTTCTACTGTTATTTTCTTTCCGGGAAGTTCGACAATTGCCTTTCCAAACCCGGTCATTGATTTAATCATTGGGTGTTTATTTTCGGCAAAGATACAAACCTGCGCTTTTCTTTGGTGAGTTTTCTTTCGCTTCATTTTTTTTGTAGGTACATTTTTAAAAGTTTCTTAATAAATGAAACAGTTTCTCTATATTTGGAACAATAGAAAAAGCATATAAGTCGACATAATATGACGATTAAACCAAATTATAAATTCAAACTGTTTACCCAGCCTCCCCGTCTCTATGAGGCTATGATTGAAGATATAAGGGGGGCGAAGGAGTCTGTCTGTCTGGAACTGTATCGTTTTACGCAGGATAAAATAGGCGTGATGTTTCGGGATGCCTTGATCGCAAAAGCAAAAAGCAAGGTCAAGATTCGTCTGCTCATCGACTCATGGGGTGGCACTACAAATGCTGCGTTCTTTGATGATTTAGTGAGCTTAGGCGGAGAGGTGCGGTTTTTTAAAAAAATCAGTTTTTCTTTAGACTTCTTTACCCGTAATCACCGCCGAAATCATCGCAAATTACTTTTGATCGATGATAACATAAGCTATATAGGATCTGCAAATATTGCAGCGCATTCATTGCACTGGCGGGAGTTGACATTGCGGATTGAGGGTGGACTGGCTCCACTTTTTCGACGTACCTTTAATAAGAGTTTTAAAAATTTCAACCGCTATGTCTTTTTCAAGTTCTCTTATAACAAGACTATCTTTCATCATGGGTATGAAATCGTTCAGGATAGTCCGTCTATCTATCGGCAACAGATCAAAAAGAAACTGGAGAATCTGATTTTAAAAGCTAAGAAATCGATAATCATCGAAACACCTTATTTCCTCCCGGGGTATCTGTTGCGTAAGCGATTGATGGATGCGGCTAGGCGAGGGGTAGAGGTGATCATTATGACGCCATGGCGGAGTGATGTGCGTTCGGTCGACTTGCTGAGTAGCAAATATTTTGGCCTTTATTATAAAAGTGATGTGAAGCTACTGTTTTATCGGCCAACAAATTTGCATGCTAAATGTATATTGATAGATGATGAGGTGTTTGGAGTGGGATCTTCAAATTTTGATTATCGAAGTTTTCGATATCAGCACGAGATAATGCTTTTTGGACGCGATGAAGCAATTATATCTGCCGTTCATCATCATCTGAATGAATCGTTGAGTGGGTGTTCCCCATTCGATTATGAACATTGGATGCGTAGGCCGAAAATTGAAAAAATATTTGGTTGGATGTTGCTTCCTTTCAGGCATCTGTTTTAAAAAAAAGGAGGACTGAATTTAATTCAGCCCTCCTTTTTTAGGAAGCCAGCTTCCAGATTATGAGATTGAGATCTCCTTTTTTACCATCAACTCTGCTTTGCGTGGTAGTGTGATGGTTAAGATACCGTTTTCGAACTGTGCACCAACTTTTTCCTGATCAATTGATCGGGGTAGTGTGAAAGAACGTTCGAAAGATGATTTGGTAAATTCTCGTCTGTTGAACTTAACATCTTCTTCTTGGGTCTCTACTTCAGCCGATATCGTTAATGTGTTGTTTTCGATCGCTATTTTAATATCATCCTTGGTGTATCCCGGTACAGCTACCTGGATCTGGAATGTTTCTTTATTATCGATTACGTTTACGGCTGGCTCATAGCTGCTAACTAAGTTGTTACTGTTTCGTGCAAAGAAATCGTCTAACAGGTTAGCAAATGCTGGTTGATTCCATCTTACAAGTGTCATGACTTGGTCCTCCTATTATTAGTTATTATTTGTTTTTGTTTATTTTTAATGTTTGTTTGATGGAGCTTTTTCAATCTTCGTACCAAACCTGTTTTACGCTTGTTTGGGGATATAAGAGAGACAAAATGACACTATTGCATTGATTATAAGCGACATAATGACTGTTTTGCTTTGGTGCAACCTGCTATTTTGTCAATTTGAAGGTTGCTTTTCATCGTATTAAAGCTTAAGTTTGGGGCAAAATAAAATCTATGTTTTCTGAAGTTCGCACGTTACTCTTTAAGGACCTCTCTCTTGAGCTAAGAAGAATGCACCATCTGAATGGATTGCTTCTTTTTGTGCTTGGGACTGTTTTCTTGTGTTTCTTAAGCTTTGGTGGTGGACTCGACAGGGAAAAGTGGAATGCGCTATTTTGGATTATTCAACTATTTGCTGCTATTCAGGCTTCAGGACATAGTTTTTCGGGCGAACACGTTAACCGACATATTTATTATTATTGTATCGCCTCGCCGATATCGGTACTGCTTTCCAAAACGATTTTTAACATCTGCCTTTTATTAATTACCGGATTTGGATCATTTTTTTCTTTTTGGCTTTTATTAGGAATCCCTTCATCGGCTGTATTAAACTTTATGACGATTATTGTTGTTGCTTCTTTTGGATTTGCCGCTATCTTAACTTTGGTATCGGCAATAGCATGGCGGGCAGGGCATAATTTCAGTTTAATGGCGATTCTCAGTTTTCCAGTGATGTATCCTTTTATTATCACACTGATAAAAACGAGTCTGCTTTCATTAAACAATGCATCCTTCAACATAATGTGGAGCTATTTGTTGGTTCTTTTCCTGATAGCGTTTTTGGCTATTGCATTGGGTGTTATATTGTTTCCTTATCTGTGGAAAGAATAACTTTTGGATGGATGTTATAAGTGCGAAATCGATGAAGTTGTAAAACAAATTAAGCTTTTGAGTAAATGAAGAAGATGTGGTGGAAAATAGCAGGTGTTATATTAGTGGGTTATGGCTTAATTGCAGGACTGGTTGTCCCTGTTCCTGATTTGCCGGTAATTCACGAATCTATTCGGAATCTTTTTTACCATGTTTGTATGTGGTTTGCCATGTTGACCCTCTTTTCCATCGGGGTGGTTAATGCGGTTCGTTATCTTTCAGGATTTAACATGCATTATGACCATCGGTCAGTAGCAGCTGCATCAACGGGTATTTTCTTCGGATTACTGGGTGTTACGACCGGAAGCCTTTGGGCTCGTGCGACATGGGGCGCTTTCTGGACCAATGATCCGCAACTAAATGGTGCTGCCGTGAGTTTGTTGGTATATGCTTCTTATTTTGTGTTGAGAAGTTCTATAACAGATGCTGAAAAGCGGGCCCGCATATCTGCTGTGTACAATATCTTCGCTTTTAGTATGATGGTCATTTTCCTTTTGATTCTGCCTAAGTTAGCACAAGGTTCTATCCATCCGGGCAAAGGTGGTAATCCGATGGCACTGGTGGATTTGGATACGACGATGCGACTTGTTTTTTATCCCGCTGTCATTGGATGGGTGACCATTGGTGTATGGCTTTACAGCCTTAAATTGAGGATTCGCTTAATTAGCGAAGCACACGAATCGTAAATTGTTCAAACTTAATGAACTGGTTCCATGCGGAATCGAATGAAGAGTAAAATCATTTTAAAATTGAGATTATGGAATCGAAAATATTTGTTGTCATCGCTGTTATTGCTGTAATTTTTGTCGGGTTGACCATCTGGTTGTTTAGGCTGGATCGAAAAGTGACTAAGCTTGAAAAGGATCAGCCGAAGAACGTTAATGATTAATTATTGATGATGTAATACTGTACTTAATATGAAACCACTACATATCGTTTTAATAATAATTGTTATTGCCGCCATTGGTGTGGTGATTAGCACCATGGTTAATTCGTCAACCTATGGTGATTTTGCGTTGGCAAAGAAGAATCAAGGATCGGATTATCAGATCATCGGAAAATTGAACACAAAGAAAGCGATCGCTTTCGATGCCAAAAAAGCTGAAAATGGTTTTTCTTTTTTTATGAAAGACAGCAAAGGTGTAGAGATGAAAGTCGTTTATAGTGGAGCCAAGCCCACTGATTTTGAGAAATCAGATCAGGTTGTGGTTACCGGAGCAATTGCAGACACTGTTTTTGCTGCGAAAACACTTTTATTGAAATGTCCTTCAAAATACAACAATAAAAAAACTCCTGTTTCTTTTGGAGAGAAGGAGTTTAAGAAGATATAAAGATATTGATCTTATCTGTCGAAATAAGGACTTTTTGAAGAAACGCTTAATGGGATACATAAAACGGATCCAACCTCTTCTCCCAAAAAGTTGAGTTCCTTTATAGCTTGTCCTGCTGAAAACATAACCCGGTTATCAACACGGTGTTCGGCAGCTATGCTTGCGGCAACGCCTACAGCAATACCCAGGTCGATCGAGTTAAAAGCACATGGAGCATCCGGATAATTAAGTTTGTTTTTGCAGGTGTCAAGTCCGCAGTTTCCGCAATTATCCATTCCAAGCGGGTCTATTCGGGTTGCTAACACGATAACAACTTCTGAGTTTAATATGTTTCCTGCATCACGGGCAAAGAATTTCTGTCCATTCCAATCTGACATTTCATACATCTTTTCGGCCAGAATCTTTAGATCCTCGCCAAATATCTTTCCAAGAACTAAGGTGTCGCGGCCTCTTCCTTTTGGAGCAGTTCGTGCAGCTGTAAGCATTAGATTTGCAACTTCTTGTACCGTAGAATGTCGTATCTCATTCTCAAATTGAATAGCCATATTTTCTTTTTTTTGCTAAAATACAATAATTATTTATTCAATAAATAAACTGAAGTTGTTTGTGCAATAAAAGGTTTAAGAACAGAATTCAATACGATATTTAGTTTTAGAGATTTGGATTTTGCCTATTTTTGCAAAAAAATGAAATACCATGTTTGATCAAATGCCTGTTGAAGAAGATCCAAAACCGATGCCTGGAATCAGGCCTAAGGGATTGTTATTTATATGTATACTTACTTTTGTTTTTAGTGGATTATCGCTTATCGCCTTCTTCTTTTGCAGCTTATTCTATTCATATTTGCCCGAAATTATCAAGAATTCACCTTTTACAAAAGATCTTCCGGGCATGGAGGCATTGGCTGATGCCAGTATCTGGTTTTATGTTTTGAATACCGTATTATATGGTGTAAGTTTGGCTGGTGCTATTTTAATGTTACTGCTTAAGAAGGTCGGATTTCATCTTTATGCCGTTTCTCAATTACTATTGCTTATTATTCCCATGATATTCATGCAAGGATATAAAAGTGATTTCTCCGGATTTGCACTAACCGGAATCTTCATTCTTATTTATGCATCTTACATGCGGATGATAAAATAAACCGGGGGTATCTTAAAACCTGTTGGCTTTTTAAGAAAAGTCATGTAATTTATATAATTACTGATTGAAAAAGTTTTTTTTATTGATTGGCCCTATAAAATCGAAAAAAAACTAAAAAAAAAGTTTGATTTGCTGCTTCTATGCTGTACTTTAGCAAACTCAATCGAAAAAACTAATAACTACTACACTAACTACTTTTACTATGAAGACTATTGGTGATTTTGTAAAAACATTCTTCCACTGTTCTCAACCGAGACAGTTAGATTTCCTGATCGTATATTTTATCGCTTTTAAATCCTAGTCGTCATTAGGGTTTTCTTCGTATGCTATTATTAAATTTCTTGATAATGGCCAGTCTTATGTGTATTCGTAAAAATCTTAGGCTATATAGTCTATAGCCGACTTCATATACACTATCACAATTTATAATTTACGCCAAACACTAACCAAACACTAATTATGAGAAAGTTTACCCTTTTGCTTGTATTACTTCTATTAGGAGGGATTCAGGCAGTTCTTGCACAAAGAACGATCTCGGGAGTAATCACGAGTTCCCAGGATGGCAGTGCCATTCCCGGTGTTACTATTCTTGTTAAGGAAGCAACTAAAGTTGGTACTTTAAGCGACCTCAACGGAAAGTACAACTTAAAGGTTCCGGCTAACGCAAAAACACTTCGTATTACCTTTATTGGTATGAAAACGAAAGAAGTTGCCTTAACTTCGAACAACACTTTAAATATTTCACTCGATCCTGATGTTACACAACTCGAAGGTGTTGTTGTAACGGCTATCGGTATCAAACGTTCTGAGAAATCTCTCGGATATTCAGCTACTTCAGTTAAAACAGAAGATCTGACTGCTGCCCGAAATACCAACGTAATGAGTGGTATTACTGGTAAAGTAGCCGGTGTTAGCGTTTCTAACTCAGGTGGTCCCGGCGGTTCTACCAAGGTTATCATCCGTGGTACATCGTCGTTTACAGACAATCAGCCTTTGTATGTTATTGATGGGGTTCCTATTAATAATAACTTTCAGGGAACTAGTTCTTTTAGTCAGTCGGTTGACTTTGGTAACCAGGCCAATGATATCGATCCTGAAAACATTGAATCTGTTACGATCTTAAAAGGTGCTTCAGCAACTGCACTTTATGGTTCACGCGCTGCTCATGGTGTCATCATGATTACTTCAAAAAGCGGTAAAAAGAACGATAAAATCAAAGTTAGTTATACCAGCACTTATAATCTAAGCGAAGTACTCCGTACTCCTCAACAACAAAATATTTTTGGACAGGGTTGGGGGTTGTTTGCTTATGAAGAAAACGGAAACTGGGGACCTAAAATGGATGGCAAAATTCGTGACTGGGGTGCTTTAGTTGATGGAAAGCGTTTATCTAAACCTTTCTCCAATAATCCAAACAGCCTTCGTGATTTCTATGAAACAGGTCAGGAAGCTGTTAACTCAGTGAACATCTCGGCAGGTAATGACCATTCAACATTTTTTGCTTCGTATTCAAATGCTACTCAGAATGGTGTAATACCGGGGAATGCTGATAAATTTAAGCGAAATGCATTTAGCTTTAGAGGTACCACCAAGTATGATAAATTCAGTGCTGACTATTCCGTCAACTACATTCGTCGAGATGTAAATGCTGTATCTGCCGGACAAGGTACGTCAGATGGTGGCTCAACATTGTATCAGGAACTTCTTCAGATTCCGGGTTCCATTAATATAACCGATTTGAAGGATTATAAAAATAAGTATAATAATGGGGATAATTATTTTACTCCCTATGCCGAGAATCCATATTTCGTAATCAATGAAAATGGTAATAAACTACAAGACGATCGTGTTTTTGGTAAAGTTGAATTGAGTTATGACATCATACCTGGTTTAAAAGCGATCGGTCGTTTAGGTGGTGACTTCTCAAATACTCGTCAAAAGAGCTGGGGTGCTATTGTAAATTATACTCCGGGATCATTGTCAGCTAGCTTCGCAAAGAAATCAATTATTGGTCGTTATGAAGAGTATTTCTTTAATAACGGACAAGTTGATGCGAACTTCTTATTGCAAGGCGACTATAAATTGAATACAGACTTCTCTATTAACGGAGTTGCCGGTATCAATTACAACCAACGCGTAAGCAACTCTCTTGATTCATACGTTTCGGGTTTAAATATTCCTGAATGGTATAGTCTTCAGAATACAAACAATACACCTGTAACTGCTTCATTGACTTCAAAAAGAAGATTAATTGGTGCTTTTGCACAAGCTGAAATGTCGTTTAGAAACTATTGGTTTGTTAATGTTTCCGGTCGTAACGACTGGTCGTCGACATTGCCTATAGACAATCATAAAAACAGCTTCTTCTATGGTGGTGTTAACACTTCAGTAACATTAACTGATATGTTCAGTGAGCTGAAAAGCAATACATTGTCATTTATGAAGGTTCGTGCAGCTTGGGGACAAACTGGTAATGATGCTCCTGTATATCGTACATCAGGTTCTTATTTACCTACACAGATCGGATTAGGTTTTGGAAATCTATTCCTTCCTTTAAATGGTGTTACCGGTTTGACGTTAAGCAATACATTGGGCAATCTTGATTTAAAACCAGAAATCTCAACTGAAATAGAATTTGGTATTGATTCACGTTTCTTCAATAATCGCATTGGTTTAGATCTTGCTTATTATGACAAGAATACTAAAAATCAAATCATCTCTGCAAATCTTTCTCCTGAAACAGGTTATACTGCTCAGACATTAAACGTTGGTAAAATAGAAAATAAAGGTATTGAAGCAAGATTATCCGTGGTTCCTGTTGAAACTAAGAACTGGAGATGGGAATTGGCAACAACCTTTACTAAGAACAAGAGTACTGTTAAAGAACTTTATGGTGACGTAAAAGACTTTTTAATCAGCAGTGCATATTCGGTTAACTATATTGCACGTGTTGGAGAACCTCTTGGAACTTTTACAGTACCTCAAGTACAAACCGTTGCGTCTGGTCCATATGCAGGATACACTGTAGTTCAGGCAAATGGTGTTCCTAAAATTGATCCTAATACCACTAAAAACGTAGGAACATCACAACCGGATTTTATCATGGGCTTTTCAAACAAGCTTACCTTCAAAAGCTTTACATTAACAACTGTTGTCGACTGGCGTAAAGGAGGTAAATTCTACTCATATACAGCTCAGTTGATGAATTTTGTAGGTGCTTCTACCGAAACTACTTTTAATGAACGTCAACCATTCCTGGTTCCTCATTCAGTAAAAGAAACTACCAAGAAAGATGCAAATGGAAATATGATTTATGCTGAGAATGATATTCCTATCACTTTTACAGGTAACTATAACTATTGGTATGCAAATACCAATAATGCAATGTATGAACATGCTATTCTGAAGAAAGATTATGTAAAACTACGTGAAGTAACATTGACTTATACGCTTCCGAAATCTATCACTTCAAAATTGCACGTTTCAGCATTAGACTTCTCTCTGATTGGAAGAAACTTACTACTCTTTACTCCGAAATCAAACAATTTTGTTGATCCTGAAGGAACGAATTATGGTAATGATCTTGGATCAGAATTTGGTGAATTTGCTACTGGCCCTACTATGAGAACATATGGTGCAAGTTTAAGAATTACTTTCTAACCTTAAAATTGATCGTTGATTATGAAAAAAATAACAATATTCGGATGGATCTTAGTACTTCTGATAGGCTCTATATCCTGTACTAAGCAATTGGATATCAATACCAATCCAAATTATATGGGCGATGCTTCGGTTGAGTTGCTATTGCCTTCAGCTATTGCATGGAGTGCATCCCGTTTGGGAAGTGACCTTGAACTGATTGGTGGAATGTGGTCACAACATTACACGCAGAACAATAATAACAACCAATATAAAACAATCGATTCATATGGTTTGACGAAAGCTGATTATAATGCCGTTTGGTCAAGCATGTGGGCTGGTGCCTTGAAAGATTGCCAAACTGGAATTCAAAAAGCTCAGGCAGCTAATCAATGGAACTATTACATGATCTTTTCATTAATCAGAGCTTTTGACTGTCATGTAATGAATGATTTTTATGGCGGATTACCTTTAACTGAAGCATTGAAGGCTGAATCAAATATCACTCAACCAAAATGGGATGATAGTAAAGCTGTAAATAATGCACTTATTGCTGAGATCGATGCTGTTTTAGCAAAATCTACTGAAGCTAAAGCTATTACTAATGATATTCAGACTAAGGATTATATCTTCGGTGGAGATATCACAAAATGGATCCAATTTGCGAACACATTAAAGTTGAAAATTTTAATGCGCGATTTTACTGCAAATCAAACTAAAATTCAAGCTTTGTTGGCTTCTCCAGCTGGTACTTTTCTTACTTCTGATGGTAGTATTGCTGTCTTTCAGGATAAGATCAATAACTCAAATCCATTGTACGAAAATGACCGTCGTGCTTTGAACACACCTAATAATATTACTGGAAGTAAAACGCTGATTAATTTCCTGAAAGCAAATAACGATCCACGTATTTCAGCTTTCTATGAACTGAATAATGCAAAGGTTCCAACCTATAATGGTTTGACTCAAGGAGATTTTGCTATTACAGGATACAAGATCGACTCTGTCTCTAGAGCTAAATTAGCTGCTACTGATCCTGTATACATGATTTCTGCTGCTGAAGCTCAGTTTCTACAGGCGGAAGCATGGGCTCGTTTAGGTGATGGCGCAAAAGCTAAAACCAGCTACGATGCTGCTGTTACACTTGCTTTCTCTCGTTGGGGAATGAATGCAGCTCCTTTTATTGCTGCTGGGGGTAAGTATGAATTTAATACTACTGTTTTAACAACTGGAGAATTGATGATTGAAAAGATTATCACTCAAAAATGGATTGCAGCTTGTAGATGTCAGGCATGGGATTCTTTCTTCGATCAGAATAGAACCGGTTATCCTGTATTAAGTACTGTTCCAGCTTCTGATCCTACCTATAAAATTGGTCAGTATACAACTTCAGTTAATACCACCCTTGTAGCAGGTGAGATTCCTCGTCGTTTGCCTTATCCAAAGAATTCTTCCGATTTTAATAAGAATACTCCTGCAGTTGTTCCTATTAACACCAAAATGTGGTGGCACAAGCAATAATTTAATTGAGTAACAAATAAAAATATTGAAACTATGAAAATCTCAAAAATATTTTTACTTCTATTGGTTGCAGCAATTGCATTTTCTGCTTGCGAAACGCTGCCCAAACAGGAAGTTACATATTCACCAACATTTCCGGTGTCGGGCGAATATCTGGTAAGAGTAAATTATGCCAGTAAACTAAATGGTGCAGATAGTGTTGCCGCCAGTGCATCAATATTTGCCATGAGAACCTATAATACCTCTTCGAATACGAAAGATACTGTATGGGTAAAATTAGGCGCTTCAAGTGCTGCTTATAAATTTGGATTACTTGGTAAGTCAAGTTGTAATCCAACTGCAGCAACGTTTTCGGTTGCTGGTGGCAATAATTTAGTATATTCAAAATCTTTCACTATTCTTGAGGGAAAGGTTTTACTTGGAAAGGCAAAAGTTCCGAGTAAATCAGTTTGCGATAGTATTTATGTAAGATTTACAACAGCTAATGACCCAACAAAAATTTATGTAGTAAAGGGTCACCGTAGAACGGGATTTCTGGAAGATGAAAACATCTAATTGAAATTCTAATAGCTAAAAAGAGCCATTGCCATTTCGGTAATGGCTCTTTTTTTATAGCAAATAAAGTTTTTTGGTGTAAGTGTCTGCAATATAGTTTATTGTAATATTGTGTTTAATAAATCTTAATTATTTCATGGAGATTGATTTTGCTATTGAAATTGTTTTTATATTTGTTTCGAATTAAGTATGATAATTCCTTCTGTCAAAAGATGGATATGATTTATAAAGAAGAGGGGAGAGATTAGGCTCACTGAACCTCTAGCAACCACAAACTAACTATTTGAAAGGTGCTAAAACCTAATCCACAAATGTGGTATTTATAAATAAACAAAACCAATGAAAACAAACGACAACGTCCTCATTAAAAAAAGAGAAAATCCTAATGCTAGATTAGGAGCGAATAATGCTATTCTTTCTATCTCTTCATGTTGTTGTTTCTGCTGTTGCTAATCTTTCCCGATTAGTTCTTCCTAACTATTTCCTTTTTTATTATTCTTTAACCGGGTCCATTTTTTTTATTTGGATTTCAAAACAGTTTTTACTGTTCGGTTTATTTGTACATCATCTTTTGATGTATGGGTTGTTATAGAATATTCAGAAATTTTGTGGGCAAGTTGTGACTTGTCCTTGTTAGAACTAGCCGAAAGACTTAGCGGGGCGGGAGGAACCTGCCTCCCGGTACACTAACCGGGTTAAACAGGTTAGCTTTTCAATAAATCATTTCTTTCTATTAAATCTAAACCTTAAATTAAATATCTATTATCATGGCAACTTCAAAAGAGTATCGTTACGAGACATTACAAGTGCATGCTGGTTATCAGCAAGCTGATGGAACAACTCATTCAAGAGCCGTTCCTCTTTATCAAACTACGTCATACGTGTTTAATGATTCTGATCATGCAGCACGTTTATTCGGACTACAGGAGTTTGGAAATATCTATACCCGGATCATGAATCCTACAACGGATGTTTTTGAACAACGGGTTGCAGCGTTGGAAGGTGGTATTGCTGCTCTAGCAACAGCATCTGGTCATTCGGCACAGTTTCTGGCACTGAATACCCTTGTTGATACCGGTGATAACTTTATCTCTTCTCCTTTTTTATATGGCGGAACGTTTAATCAATTTAAAGTTTCTTTTAAGAAGTTTGGTGTCGATGTCCGATTTGCACCCAATCTTGATCCTGCCGAGTTTGAAAAATTGATTGATGACAAAACTAAAGCTCTTTATTTTGAGACAATTGGGAATCCGGGATTTAATATCCCCGATTTTGAAGCGTTTGCAAAAATAGGTCAGAAATATGGTATTCCTATTGTTGTAGATAATACGTTTGGTGCCGCAGGATTTTTAAGTCAACCTCTTAAACATGGCGCTAATATTGTTGTAGAATCGGCTACCAAATGGATCGGAGGTCATGGTTCTAGTATCGGTGGTGTTATTGTTGATGGTGGTAATTTTAATTGGAATAATGGGAGATTCCCACAACTTACTGAGCCAAGTGAGGGATATCATGGATTGAAGTTTCATGAAACCTTTGGAAATCTTGCTTATATCATAAAGACACGGGTTGAAGGATTACGTGACTGGGGACCAACAATCAGCCCATTTAACTCATTTTTATTAATCAATGGGCTAGAAACACTCTCATTACGGTTGGAACGAACTACTTCGAATGCGCTCGCATTAGCAAAATGGTTACAGAAACACCCCAAAGTTGAATCTGTTAGTTATCCTGGTCTTGAAGATGACCCCAATCATAAATTGGGTAAGAAGTATCTGAAGCATGGATTCGGTGGTGTATTGTCATTTTTTGTAAAGGGAACTCTTGAAGAGACCAAAAAAGTAGTTGAGCGTCTCGAACTGGTGAGTCACCTGGCAAATGTGGGGGATGTGCGAACGCTGATTATTCAACCTGCTGCAACAACCCACTCTCAGCTTTCAGGAAAAGAACAAATAAATGCGGGAGTGTACCCGAATTCATTGCGTGTCTCGCTGGGAATTGAACATATTGATGATATAATTGCTGATTTTGAGCAGGCATTGCAATAAAAATGAAGTTTTTCTTTAAAATGAATAGGGTGGTGATGATTTTTTACTTGACAATTGAATTTCATGTAGTATCTTTGTCTGCACAATACTTGAGCCACTCTATTTTACTACTACTACTACTACTCCCTATTGATAACTAGCAATTTTAGGTGCTATAAGAGGTTATTTTGCTTTCGTGAGAGATGAATTATTATTGGTGTAGCAACAGAAAAAGTATACTTTTTAGTGTATTAGTATCCGTATTTAACTTTTTTTAGCGAAAATTGAATTTCATTGGGGTCATATCCATTTTATTTTGGTTGATCTGATATTGGTTGATCTGATATTGGTTGATCTAATATTTACTAACTAATCTTTAAACTATGGCAAATTAATAGTAGAAAGTATTAAACTAAAATTGCAAACAAAAACACAAACACAAACAAAAACACAAACCAAAATCATCAAACTATGAGAAAGTTAGCATTTACGCTGGCATTAATTCTGTTTTGTGGGATGCAGGTAGTTTTCGCTCAGAAGGTTGTTACTGGTAAAGTGACAGATTCGAATGATGGCACCTCTATTCCTGGCGTAAACATTCTTGTCAAGGGTACAAAAAATGTTGCCCAAACCGATGTTAAAGGTGAATTCTCTATCAGAGTTCCCGATAATTCTAAAACACTGTTATTTACTTTTGTAGGTTACGACTCTCAGGAAGTAGCCGTAGGTGCCAAAACAGTGATTA
>JAHEYR010000235.1 GCA_023251485.1 Bacteroidales bacterium | reverse complement strand
GAAACCCGTCATAGATGGATAGAAATTGTTTCGCTTTTAACATCGATTGGTTTTAATTTGAAGACCAAACTTAAAACCAAAAAAGAAAATTCAAAATACGGGGTTCACCGAATGCTTACGTATTAAATCGTATTTTACTGTGTAAAGGTCAATAATTTATTTTAATAAATGAAGGCAAATTAATATTGGGTTAGAATTTATAATAATACTTTGGTTTTAAGGTCAGAAAGTTACCATGGTATTTTATCAAGCTCTCTTTAACGTTGATATTATTTGCAACGCTTTTTTAGAGCCACAGCCATTTTATTTCATGCATTTTGATGCTTGTGTAATTTTATTGGAAACAAAAAAGAGGTTGCTCCACCATTTAGAAGCAACCTCTTTTTCTTCTTGAAAAAGGATATTGTTATTTTTTTTCTTCTGCTAACTTGATCGCGTTATAAGCGTTTACAATTCCTCCGGTGCGACAAAGTTCCGTCATCGATACTTGTTCGGTAGAGCCGGGCTTCCTTACCTGCTCGGTAATTTTAACTACTGAGTCTTCGATAACTTGTTTGATCTGAACTGCTGATAGGTTTGGGAAATATGATCTGAGGACTGCTGCTAAACCTGCAACAACCGGCGAAGCCATACTGGTTCCACTCATGGGTGAATAGGTTTTGTTTCCGGGAATAGTAGAATAAATCCGTACACCGGGAGCAAAAACATCGACCATGGTTTTACCGTAATTCGAAAAAGGAGCGATGAGCGTTTTCATTGTAGCACCACTTGCACCAATGGTGAGTACATTGGGGGCTTTTTTATCGCCTTTCATATAACGGGTTGTTGGAAAACTGGGTTCGACATCTATATTCTTACTGTCGTTACCTGCTGCTTTGACGATGAGTACATCTTTCTTAGCGGCATAACGAAAGGCTTCCTCTACCCATTTTTGCTCAGGAGAGAATGGCTTTCCAAAACTCATATTGATGACTTTTGCTCCGTGATCAACGGCATAACGAATTGCTAATGCAATGTCTTTATCGTGTTCGTCGCCATCAGGTACTGCTCTGATCATCATGATCTTCACATTGTCTGCAATCCCATTCATACCAACACCATTATTCCGGGCAGCACCGATAATTCCTGCTACATGCGTTCCATGTCGGTGATCACCTCCCATTACATTGTTGTTGCCATAATAACGATCGCTCAGATCTGAATAGTTATCCCCAACAATTTCATCACGATAATTTACGATTGGGGTCTCTGGCAACTTTACAAGGGGTTTCAGCGAGTCAATCATAAAGGCTATTCTGCTATTGAGCAGGCTGTTTGTGGTATCCTTTTTTGCGATTCTAAACATGGAGATATAGTTGCGTTGCATAACTGACTTCTCTTCGTCTTTTGTCTGATATGCCTTTAAGTCGGTAACAGTGTATGTCTCTTTGTTCAGCTCTTTTTGAAAAAATGGATTGTACTCATTGTATAATTTTTGTGCGTTCATGAGCATATTGATACTCTTTTGCTCCTTTGATAACTGTAGAACAGCGACCTTACTTCTTTGCCATTCGCGAAATAATGCACGGTCTTTCTTGCTTAGTTGATCTTCTGAAGTAATATTGGCGAACTTGTCTTTGTCTTTATAATATACCCGAAGTGCCTCTTCAGTGTCTTTCGTTACGTTTTTACTTGGGTCTTTACTTCCTATAAAATTCCATCCAAAGATATCTTCTACATAACCGTCGTGGTCATTATCCAGACCATTAACTTTTTCGCGAGGGTTATGCCAGATAACAGACTTAAGATCTTCATGCAGCGTATCGATTCCTGAATCGATAATTGCAACCACTACAGGTGCCGACTTCTTGTTTTTGAGTAATTCCTGATATGCTTTTTCAATACTAATTCCGTATACATGGTCTTGTTGGTAATCCATCATATGCCAGTCACGCGGTGTCGTTGAAGCCGTATTTTGCGCATTCAGGCAGAATCCAAATCCTAAAAAGAGGATTAGAAACAGCGAGGTGATTTTTCTTTTCATAGTCGAGTATTTAGATTTGGTTTAAGGGTTTTCAGTTTTGTGTAAAAATAGACTTTTTCCTATAATTTTTCACTTATTGGATTGCTTTTCTGATCTGTAGTCGTGATCCGTTCTTGATCTGTTGTTTCTTCTGTTTGGAATGACTCAGAATTAAACCATAATAACTATTCATAAGGTAGGGTTTAAGGTCTGGTGTCTTCTACAAGCTCTCTCCTTGATTGCATCGATATTTAGTCTCTCTTAGGGTACAAACCGTGTACGAATAGTGTACGAGTGGAAATGTATGATACGAATTGAACCTCTTTAAAGTCTCGTTTGTGTGATCTGTAAACTCATCGTTTGTGGCTTTTTTGCTTAAATGAACAAGCATTGATCAATAAGCCATCTCTCTTTATCCTATGATTTATCAGGTCTCTTGTGTAAACATGCTCCTTTTATTCATAAAGAAAGCCCGAATCTCAATGTTTAGAAAGAGATTCGGGCTATTATGTTTATTGTCTTGGTTGTTAGACAACTCGTTGCGTATTATCTTAACACAACAGGTTTGTTGTCTTTAAAGTCATCATAAAGTGGTTGTAGCGGAGTAACATCTTCGTTACTATTGTTTGCTACAGTGATGGCAAAGATTTTGATATTCTCATTATTTGGAAGGGTTACGCTCTTAGCTCCTTTAGGAAGATTGATTTCGTATTTGTAAAGGTAGCTATACTGATATGCTTCATTGGCTTTTGCTGAATGACAATGTGAAGCATACCATGCGATGTTATCATGTTTGCTGAAAGCATTGGTAATTGCTGTAACTTTTAAGTCATCCTCAGTCAGTTTACGTCCGTAGTGTTGTCCTACAAATCCGGTCCAATCCTGAACACCAAGCTGTACGGTCTGCTTTCCTACTTTCACTTCGCCTTGTGTGTCTTTGGTAGCTGCTGCTAAGATGTAAAGTTTGTTGTATTCACCGGCAGGAAGGGTGATTTTCTGTCCTTTTGCGACTACTACATTCTTGGCACCATCGGCTGTGCTGCCCATTTTGAAGTTGATGTCCTCGCTCGTGATTTCAGATGGAACCAGTTCTGCAGGAAGTGATAAACCATTAGCCATGTCTCCATCAGCTCTGTTGTTGTCTGAGCTGATCGCATCCTGATTGAAAGGAAGTGCTACGCTTGTTTGAGCTGGTTTTGCAAGGGCTTGTGTAGCCTTTTCAAACTTAACCGCAAAGCTGCGGATCATGAATTTGGTCATGTCGAAGTTGAGGGTGCCGTTCGTGAAGTTGGCATCACCAATTTTCTTCTCTTGTCCGTTGACTTCATAAGCATCAACAATTTTACCAGGGAAACTTACAGAAACGTCATTGGCATTTTTGCCATATAGTTCGTTTACACGTACAATATAGTAATCGCTTTCTTCAGCCTTCTTAAAGGCCATGATGTCTACTTTGTTGGTGTTTAGCTTAACCATTGAAAGCTCTTTTCCAATAACGCCGTTGTGTTTAGCGGTTTCGAAACCAACCAAAGGAGCATTGATAAAGCTACCTTGCCATGGTGTCATTGCATGTGCCCAGTCGCCTACGTGTGCATAGATGGCATATTTGAAATCATGGATTCCCCAGTCTTGTGAGCTTTGATAAACAAAATCTTTTGCTTTTGGGGTATACATCAGTGTAAGACGTAAGGTGCTGTTATCAGGTTTGTCTGATCCATACTTGCAATCTTCGAGAATAGAAACACCATAGTTGTTCGGTCTGTCGGTGAGGTCGATCCACTGACGTCCCGGTACTTCAAACTTAACTTCATTGTTGTTCGTACGTTGAATGGCTGCGGTATTTAATCCGTAAGTAGCATATTCGTTATTAACAGTGGTTGGGAAGGCTGCTTTTAAACTAACCTCTTTCGACTGCCAGTTGATTTTATTGTTTACTTCGATACGTTTACCTGCTTCGCCTGCAGCAAGACTGATGATTTGTGTGATTTCAGAGTTCTGTCCTTTCTTCGTAACTTCTAATGCTACACGGACCGGTCCTTGTTCAACAACTTTAACGGTGACGTCTTTGTTCATGAAATCAATAGGAGGATTCTTACGATCTTTCCAATCCATATTCCATGCAGGCCATTCGTTTGGATTTTCTTTTAAGAACTCAAGAGAT
>JAHEYR010000234.1 GCA_023251485.1 Bacteroidales bacterium | reverse complement strand
TTTCATTCGGATATCGATTTCTTTCGTCAATCTAGTTAGTTTGTCCATATTTCTCCTTAATCAAAAAAGATATCGCCGTCGATACTAACTCGTGTTCCACCACCCTGTGTAGAGGTATGGACGTCGGCTCTTGCGTTATACTTGCGTGCGATGGCGCTGATTGCTTGTCTGATTTCAGATTCAACCTTTGCCGTTGGATATTCGTTGTGAGCGAGCTTCTTCATCTTCACGCCGCTCTTGTCCTTGCCTGGCTCTTCCTCGGTATCGTGCGAATTGATATCGATATGGATCCCACCGGATTGTTCGCCTTCCATTTTCTTCTTCATCCGTTTTTCAACCGCCTTGCCAAACGACTCCGGCCCGTCAATCTTGCTCATTTCAATCTCCTTGGTTTTTTCGCCCATCTTCTTGGTGTAGGCTCCACCGAATCCTGTGCTCATAAAATGAGTATGCTGGCAATGTTTCAATTAGTAAATAGTTCCTGAATGACCCGTCAGCGGCATATACAGAACCGGAGTCTTTCTTAGTTCGTTTAGTGCCTGACTGGCGCAGTCTACCGTATCATCATGCGCTCCGTTAGGGAAGTCGCAAAGCTCTGATACGTGGTCGTCGATCCATGGTGCTATTTCGGAGCTTGGGTAATACACGTTTCCAGATTCATAGTCTGGTGCCACTGAGTTCAATCGTGCGATCTTGTCGCCATAGGGTTCAACCTCAACCAATCCAGGAACGGTTTGACGTAGGGTTTGAACAACGGCTGGACCATTGGCTTTCGCCTCGATAAGCTTCTTGTGTGCTTGAGGGAACATTCTGGAAATCTCTACCACCTTCTGGCACGCCACCGGAAATGAAACGCGAGCTCGGAATTGGTAGATCAGATACTTGTCCGCTTTGATCCTTCCCCAAATTTGGCACGCTGTGTAATCCGAACCGTTCTTATCCTTTACCGCAAAGTCCCAAGACTGAATCATCTGGTCAAACTTCTGGGGAATCACCTTGTAGTATTTGATCCAGTGGCTTTGGATGATGTTACCACCCTCGGCGGTGGGGCGCTGTTGATATAGGGAAGCCCAGTCACGGGAGGAGTTTGCTCGAATAGTCATTAATTGCTTCATTCCAAATTTCTGCGGCCATAGAGCTTCTCCTATTTCCCTTGGATCTTCTGGGTTGTCATTGCTTTCCTTTATGGCTGGAAGGCGAAGAACAGTCCATTGGTCTGCATCTGGATTAGATTTCTGTAAAAGCAACAATCTGTGAATTAGGTCATCTGCATGCCAAGGAGTAGCGGTGATCAAAACAGACCCTTCCCCCTCTAGACGTGTGTATAGGGTTGATGCATAAAATTTATATAGTTCATCTCTGAAAGCTTTTGAATCAGCCTCTTTTCTATTTTTCACATAATCATCTATCAATACCCAATGGCCTCCTCTTCCGGTAAATGCCCCACCAACACCTCCAGATCTGTATGATCCTTGTGGGAAAACAAATTCACCATTTTGATCTTTGTAAGGCATCAGCTCATGTTCGTTTGATGACCGTGCATATTTTGAAATTGAACCCTCTGGAGTGATTCTAGAGTTTGGGAATATCTCTTTGTAAGATTGCCTATCCATGATCCGCTGGACGTCGATTGTCATGTCCGATGCAAGTTCCGAATTATACGACATACCCAAAACTTCATCGTTTGGATACATTCCATGCAATAGTGCAGGAAGTCGACGTGATGACATTTCGGACTTACCATGGCGTGGAGGCATCATGATTATCAGTCTTCGAATCTCTCTTCGTATAAATCGATTCAGGTATTTTCCTAAAAGCTTATGATGCCAGTTTAAATAGTAATCGGGCTTTGTTAGACGAGTAAATGCCAGCAAGTTACCTTTTCTAGCTGATTCTGTCAGCCTGTACTTGGTGATCTCACTTCCTAATATGAAATCATCATCACTCTGCATCCAAAATATCCTCTAAATCTTTAACTGCATTTGTCAAAAACCTAGCCCGTTGCTCCTCGGTCATGGCTTCCATACGTCTTTGAATCTCGGTCTTCGGCGCTTCAAATATCTCAACCTGATCCTTTACCTTGCCCACCACTCTATTTAGAAGTCCGTCTAGGGACTTGAAGTCTCCCGTTGCAATACCCTTCACGGCCACCGCAGCAGCCCACCGCTTGATCACCGTCGCGTTTGGATCCCGAACCAACTCCTTCAAAGTATCCATACTGCTCTCGAGCAGGATCACGCCTATCTCCGCAATCTGGTCACGGTTCATGGAGCGCGTGGCTTTCACTGGTCCTGGCAACTTTGTGCGTCCTTTGGGGTTTGGAACTTCCCCCTTCTTAAATCTTTTGCCTTCAGGCATGGCCCGCTTCGTAGTCACTTCCCCATATCCTTCCCCATTTACTCGACTCACATTGTCAATCTATGACACAAGTGTTCATTTCAATTATAGACTTTATGCCTTCCTTTTCACATAACAAATTCTTTTGATCTTTGGTTCAAAAATCGGCGCAAAAAAATCTTCCGCTTCGCGGTTCTATACTCGTACTGTTTTCCTGGGTGATTTGATGGGTTTAGAATTCGGTGCCGGAGCGAACATCCGTGTCACAGCCTCCGGCGCCAAGGAGCGATTACATCTCTAGGATGACATGGATTTGGTGCGGTGGTAGGAAAATATTGCCTATTCGGTCTGCAGCATCCGCTGGTGGGTGCGTTGCTTGTACTGATCTACTATTGAAAACTTAAATTCATCCATAAAATCAGATTCTACAGGATTAGACACTCTAAGCATCTCCAGCACCCTCTCAAAAACCACTTCTTGGTGGTGGGAGATTACTTCTGGGTGGGTTGCACCAGCTTTGAATGTATCCTCATGAGAGCTATAAGTATCCATGACTTCACACTCATTACCATACCGAACAAAGTGTTTAGCGATTGCTTCAACATCAAATTTCTTTTGGGTCATTTTAAACCACGTTCTTTCTTCCACCATTCAATACAAATTATACAAAACAAATATCTGAATACCCCGTCGTTAGCTGGAATTAATAATCCTCTTTTAAATCTTTTGTTACATTTTGAACAGTTCATAACTTATTCCTAATTTCGCTCAGTGCGGATAAAGCATCATCTGAAAGATACGCCATTTCCGTAACTGTAGCCGCCAAATCCTCGCGATACCTATATCTTTGAATTTCTTTAAACAATTTCTCCATCACCAAAATAATCGCCTCTTGTTGCGAGAGTTTTTGTTTTAAAATATCGGCTTCAAGCGCAAGATTGCATATTTCCTCAATATCATCTTGGCTATTTAAGCCAAAAATCATTTGATTATTCCTATCTTTAATTACATTTATCTTTTCTTTAATTTTCATA
Organism: Bacteroidales bacterium; assembly: GCA_023251485.1. Classification (GTDB taxonomy): domain Bacteria; phylum Bacteroidota; class Bacteroidia; order Bacteroidales; family Cfx3-03; genus Cfx3-03. The sequence continues at coordinate 806 of JAHEYR010000234.1, read as the reverse complement.
ATCCCTTCCTCATTTCAACATCGAATTTCTTTTGGGTCATTTTAAATCTTTCTTTCAACAGTTACAATGGTGTCATTTCTATTTCCACCATGACAAACAATAAGAATTTCTATAATTTCCATATTATTCTTTTTCCCAATTCCACAACTATTCCACCCAAACGAGATACATATCTGACCTGACTTTAGTAATTGGGATATTCTAGTTTTTACTTTTGGAAACCCACCTGTGGGGTTTTCTTTGGACTTAAAATTCAATCCAATATCATTATAAGAACGTGAAACCTGAGTTAATGAATATGGTGGATCGAAAACCGCCCCTTTAATATCCCATTGCTTAAGGTTTAAAAAATCAATTGCTTCTAAGTGGTAATCGGCGTTTGTATTTAATTGGTTCAAATCATTCTTAAATTCTGCCCACGATGTTTTTCCGGCAAATGCATCAATCCATCCAGAACCCATTCCGTATCTAAGGAGTAATTCTTTTATTGGTTTAATTTCAAAAGTCCATTTAGATGGCATACACCACACTCGATTAATAATCATAACCCCTTCCTAATTTCGCTCAGTGCGGATAAAGCTTCTTTTGCTACATTGTTTCCATCCACACCACAGTCGTCACCATAGAAATTCAAAGCCCTCTCCATCAAATCTATAATCTCCTCTTGTTGCGAGAGTTTTGATTTTAATTCATCACCTTTATATTTGAATCTATCAAAAGCAATCTTGTACTGCTCTATCAACTCGTTGCTATTCGCAATCTCTTTTTCCAACTCCGCTATTTTAAGCTGTGAGCGGGAATAGGCT
>JAHEYR010000233.1 GCA_023251485.1 Bacteroidales bacterium | reverse complement strand
AAGTGCAATCCAATGGGGATAGCTATCAACCCAGCATTTCATCGGATGGACAATATGTTGCGTTTGTTTCTGATGCAACAAATCTGGTAGAAGGTGATACAAATAGCGTGGCAGACGTTTTTGTATATGAAATCAAGTCTAAAAATGTGTGGCGTGTTAGTGTTGATAATACAAGCAATCAATCGAATGGTGCAAGTTACCATCCGAGTATTTCCTCAGAAGGCAGATATATAGCCTTTGAATCAACAGCGTCCAACCTTATTCCTGATGATACGAATGGGTATTCTGATATTTTCGTTTACGACCGACTTAATTCTACTATCCAAAGAATAAGTCTTGGTAAAAATGGGGGAGAAAGCAACGGCCCAAGCAACGAGCCAAAAATGTCTTCTTATGGAATGAGCGTGGCATTTATCTCTACGGCAACAAATTTGGTCACTGATGATACTAATGGAAAGGCCAACATATTTGTTTCTTTATTAACTCATGAGGAAAAAGAGCCAATAGTAACAACTGGGGATGCAACAAAAATAACACTTAATTCAGCAACGTTGAACGGAATAGTAAATGCTATCGGATTGGAGACTACTGCATGGTTTGAATATGGCACATCCAGTGGTTCTTTAGATAATTTTACGGGTACGCAAACAGTAAGTGGTTTGAGTGACACATTTGTAAGCATGGATATTGAGGGATTAACATCAGGAACACCTTATTATTACCGGATTATAGCGCAAAATAGCGCAGGAACAGCCTACGGAGAAGAGAAGACGTTTACGACTGAAACCGAAACAATAACTCATACCTTAACAGTTGTATCATCCAATCCTGATAGTGATGTGTTAATAGAAGTTAGTCCTGAAGATAATAATGGAGATGGTAATGGTAACACACAGTTTGCTCGTGTATATAATGATAACATAGAAGTCACACTGTCTGCTCCGTCAACTGCAGGCGGCAATAACTTCCAGAAATGGTTGCTGGATGGTGGTGACTATTCTACAGATATGACTATAAAGGTAAAGATGGACATGGATCATACCGTAACTGCTGTCTATAATCCGCTACAACCTGCAACTTGGAAATTAACGGTTGCATCGTTAAATCCAAACAGTGATGTATTGATTGAAGTAAGCCCAAAAGACAACAATGAAGAGGGTGATGGTACAACACAATTTGAACGTGTATACAATGATAGTTCAGAAGTGACGTTAAAAGCACCTGTAGTTATAGAAGGTAATTATTTCAAAAAATGGCAGCGAGATGGGACGGATTATTCTGTTAATCTAATCACTAAAGTAACTATGGATGCAGATCACACCCTGACGACGGTGTATGAAACATCGGATTGGATTACCAATCCAGCAAACGGACATCTCTACAAGCTTGTTAATGGTGAAACTTGGCAGGAGAGTGAGGATAATGCTATTACTCAAGGGGCACATCTGGTAACCATAAGTGATGAGGATGAGCAGAATTGGTTAATATCAATCTTTGTATCCAATAGGAGGTATTGGATTGGATTTACGGATGAAAAAGAAGAAGGAAACTGGAAATGGATCAGTGGAGAGTTATCAACTTACACTAATTGGGCGTCTGGTGAACCAAATAATTGGGGGGATTGTGAGGATTATGCAGAAATGAACTGGACTACCGATGGCAAATGGAATGATAATGGTCATTGTAGTCCAGATTGGTCAGAGAGTAAGATTGCCATTATCGAAAAAGTTATTTGCGAGGCTGAAAAGATATCAGTATCTCCGAACATGCTGAACATCAAGAGAAGGCATAGTGGTGAGATAACAGTAACGTTAATGGGTAAGGAAAATTGCACTACTGAAGGTGAGACGGTTAGGGTAATAATTAGTAAGATTAGTAAACAGTTTGTAAAGGTTACAAAAAGTAGTGCTATCACAGACTCTAATGGACAGGTTACTTTCAAAATAACTGCTAAGAATAAAACCGGAGAGGCAAGGGTAACATTTAGAGCTGGCAATCTGAAGAAGACTATTAGGGTGAAGGTGATTAGGTAAGGTATCTGTATTTTGTTGAACCTTATGAGGGTCAGTCGAACAGTAGAGGGGATAACACACTCCTTGCCCCTATCGAGAGAGGAATTTGTTGAGGAGTCTGACTGTGGAAGGTGCCAGTCATGGCCCCAAAACCTTCAAATTAACTAGAAATATCAATCACAAATTTATCTGATACACAAATAACAGCAACGGTTGGCCAGGATATACTGGATAATGCTGATGCTTATACGGTGAAGGTAAAACTGCCGCATGGTCCAAGATCAAAGGCTTCGCAGATTATAAGTAAGTGAGATTATTTCGTTTGCAAAAGCTAAAACACTGAAGATGGGCAAGGACAGTTTTTGAGATATATAATTTTAAAAACAATGGGAGTGATTAGCAGTTTTAATGTCTTGTTAAATTCTGTACGCTACATTTCATAAATATTTCTAATGATGGCACTATAGTACTACCCAGAAAAAGTTTTTTGTAAGTGTTTTATCACCCATTTGTCACTTTTTGGAAAGGAGAAAATAAAAGTGTGGCTTTTGTTAATAATGGCTTTTACCGCTGTACAGGCAAAAATTTTAAATGCCCAAATATTTCAACTGCCTTTGGTTTGCGATGATATAACAATACATTCTTCCCCATTTTTTAAAGAAAAAAAATGGGAACGCCATACTTTTGATGTTACTTCCATAAAAAGAAACGAAACTATTAAGTTAGTTGTTGCAGTAGTTGAGAATAAATTTATCGCTCATGGATTAATCACTGATACCAAACGTGCGCCAAGGGACATGCAAAAATTTGCTATGCATATTGAAAAAGTAGAACAATTTGACAACTGTCCAAATTTGGGTAAAAGTTATTCAGGTAAGACGGTTGAAATATTTTCCGAAATTGGTATTCCACATTCATTCGAGGTAGGTGTAGAAGTTTCTGTAATTCTTCGAATTTTTGGTGATGAATGGGGGCAAACTTTATTTTTAGTAGGAGTAATTGATGATGAAAAAAAATAATTATTACATATCCATTTGGAGTTTTATTTTAATTACATTCTCTATAATTTTTTTCCCGTTAAAATCCTATGCTGTACCGGCATATGACGGTCTTTTTGTGTTAAAACAATCTTTTGGTTTATCCTTTGAGGCAAGGTTGGGAGGAGACGAGTGGTATAATTGGGTTGAAACGAAGGATGGCTTTGGGATTTACTATAATACAACAACTGGAAACTGGGAGTATTATGTACTTTCATCAGATTCCAAGTCCAATGGTAAGGGTGTGATACCGGGAAATATTTCTCATGCAATTGTAGGAAGGACAGACCCTCTTTCGTTAAGAATCCCAAAAGGTATACGGCCACCGAAAAAACACATATTAGATACAGAGGACAATTTTCTGAAGACTTTTAAAAACAGGCTATATCAACTACCAAGTGCTTCGGTAAGTGGTACACCGCATCTCCTTGTTCTTGGTGTAGATTATTCTAATGCTCCCGCTACCTATACAGCGGAACAGATTCAGCCACTCTTTTTTGGAAAAAATAGAAGTGTTTCGGATTATTATAGTAAGACGTCTTATTCGTCTGTGATAATTGATCCGGCACAAGAATCTCACGGGATATCTAATGATGGGTTTATTGGGTGGTTAAGATTAAGTGGTAATCATCCCGACACGGGTTCAAACACCGGTGTCGCTAATCAGAGAATAGCAAAAAATGCAATACTTGCCTCTGATCAGTATATTGACTATTCTTTATATGATACAAACGGAGATGGTATTATTGAGCCAACAGAGTTGTCCGTCATAGTTATGGTAGCCGGTTACGAGGCATCAACCGGTGGTCCTTCGCCCTCTGTATGGGGGCATATGGGGTCAATGGGAGGTGTTGGTTATCCAACTGTAGATGGAAAGATTATACAACTTTATGCTCAATTTGGCGAAAAGCACGGCGATCATCTTGCTACTATTGGTATTATGGCGCATGAGCTGGGGCATTTAATGTTTTCATTGCCAGATTTGTACGATACCAATTCCAGCAATGGAAGCTCTGAGGGAGTGGGGGCCTTTGACTTAATGGGTAGTGGTAGTTGGGGTGCTGCATCTGGAGAGTATGGTGGCTCTTCACCAACACAATTATCCGCATGGTGTAAAGAGAGGCTTTCGTGGGGAA
>JAHEYR010000232.1 GCA_023251485.1 Bacteroidales bacterium | reverse complement strand
AAAATGACTTCACCACAAAATTTGATCAGGATGTAGAAGGTCTTACCTGGACAGCTGATGGCAAATCAATCTACTTTGTAAGCGATATTCAAGCCACTGACGAGGTTTTCAAATTGGATTTAACCTCCACTCAAATATCACGCATTACTAATGGCACTCATAACTACACAAGCGTAATCCCTACGAAAAATGGTACGTTGATTTGTACCCGTGTATCAATGAGCAAACCTGCTGAGATCTATGCCGTCAATCCTGTAAATGGTGTTGATAAACAGATCAGTAATGTAAATAATAATATCTTGGGTCAATTAAATATGGGTAAGGTTGAAAAGAGATGGATCAAGACAACTGATAATAAGCAGATGCTTACATGGGTGATCTATCCTCCTCATTTTGATTCTACAAAGCGCTATCCAACGATATTGTATTGCGAGGGGGGGCCACAAAGCACCGTCAGCCAATTCTGGAGTTATCGTTGGAATTTCCAAATGATGGCAGCTAATGGTTACATCGTTGTTGCTCCTAACCGTAGAGGGCTACCCGGATTTGGTAAAGAGTGGAACGAACAGATTAGTGGCGACTATGGTGGTCAGAACATGAAGGATTATCTAAGTGCTATCGATGCACTTTCGAAAGAACCATATGTCAACAAAGATAAATTAGGTTGTGTTGGTGCTTCGTATGGCGGATTCTCTGTGTATTGGCTAGCAGGACATCACAATAAACGTTTTAAAGCATTTATTGCACATGATGGCATGTATAATCTAGAGGCTCAATATGATCAAACAGAAGAGATGTGGTTTGCTAATTGGGATTTAGGTGGTCCATACTGGGACAAAAACAATAAGAAAGCTCAAAACACCTATGCTAATTCACCCCATAAGTTTGTACAGAATTGGGATACACCTATTTTGGTAATTCATGGAGAGCAAGACTTCAGGATCCCTGTAACGCAAGGGATGAGTGCATTTAATGCCGCCAAACTAAGAGGTGTTCCAGCACGGTTTCTCTATTTCCCTGATGAAAATCATTGGGTTCTAAAACCACAGAACGGAATTCTATGGCAACGTGTCTTCAAAGATTGGTTAGATAAATATCTGAAATAAAAAAAAGAGGCTGTTCTTCAATTTAGAACAGCCTCTTTTTTTATTTTTTCTTTTTTTGTTTCTCGACAGAGAAACCAAATTTGCCTAATAGTTCTCCCACCGCATAATATTTGCCATGTAGATAAGCTAATGGCATCGTGCGTTTTAGATTGAGTGCACCGCTCTTGGGTTCTATAAACTTGTCGCTCACTTTTACACCCACCACTTCTGCCATAAACATATCGTGACTGCCTAGTTTTTTTATTTCAACCACTTTACACTCAATATTTACAGGCGATTCGGCGATATAGGGTGCTGCAACCTTTTCCGACATTACCGGAGTCAGGTTCATCTCTTTGAATTTATTGAAATTTCTTCCCGACTTCACTCCACACCAGTCCGTTGCATAACCCAGATCAAAAGTGGTCAGGTTAATTACAAATGACATATTTTTCTTGATGATTTCATAAGAGTGCCTTTCCGGGCGAACTGAAATATAACACATCGGTGGATCCGTACAGATGGTTCCGGTCCACGAAATTGTTAAGATATTATATTCTTCAGGCGATGCGCCACAACTTACCATGACAGCAGGAAGCGGATAAATTAATGTTCCGGGTTTCCAATCAACTTTTTTGTCCATTTTTGCTTTATTATAATGCAAAGTTAACAGAAGTTAAACACTACTTCATGCTTTTTAAGCGATTAAATATTGCCTAACTTTGCAAAATATTTACTAACCCATTGATATCATGCTTGGTGTATTTGTTATATTGTTAATGTTGATGTTTGGAAATGGAATTAGCATCCTGATAAATGGTGTGATTCCAGGAAGTGTGATAGGAATGGTTCTACTTTTTCTGGCTTTAATTACTAAAATAGTAAAGCCAGAAACAATAAAACAACCTGCGGGCTATTTAATTAAACACATGTCGTTGTTTTTTATTCCTGCGGGAGTGGGGTTAATGACTGCCTGGGATCTGATAGCCGATCACTGGGCTGCTATTTTAGTATCCAGTGTCTTGAGTACGATCATCGTTTTAACTGTTGTAGGATTAGTTCAACAAAAGTTAGAAAAACATTAATCATTACTGTGTTATCTGTTTTTATATGTCATTATTATTGATGATTTATCAAATAAATATCACACATTAACCTGAAGATTATGCACGAAATATTAAGTAACGAAATTGTAATATTAGCTCTTGTCATAGGATCGTATTTAGCTGCTGTAAAGATTTATAAGAAGACTGGCATTGCTGTATTACATCCTGTACCTCTTTGTATTGGCTTTTTAATATTCATTCTGTCTATATCGCATGTTGACTATGCATCCTTTAAAAAATCCAGCAAAATGATTGATTTTATGCTGGGACCAGCTGTGGTTGCATTAGGACTTATTTTGTACGAGCAATTTGAACATGTTAAAAAGAACTATAAATCAATTTTAGCATCACTCTTTGCCGGTTCATTGTCTGGTATTTTATCTGTTGGGGCCATTGCCTATTTATTTGGTGCAGATAAAATATTGATAGCGTCGTTAGCACCAAAATCTGTTACAACACCTATTGCGATAGGTATTTCCGAACGGTTTGGAGGACTACCTGGCCTTACGGCCGTTATTGTTGTTCTGGTAGGTGTGTTTGGTGGTATTATCGGTCCCTTTGTATTGCGAAAGCTTGGGGTGGAAAGTGAGATAGCCAAGGGGCTTGCTATGGGTGCTTCTGCACACGGGTTAGGAATGACACGGGCCATTGAGATAGGAGCGATAGAAGGTGCGCTGAGTGGGCTTGCAATCGTGCTCACCGGTTTGATGACTGCTATCATCATTCCACTGCTAAATTTGATCTTCTATTAGGATAGAAATCTATCTTATCATTTCATTATTCTTCTTATTGAGATATTGTCCGGTATATGACTCTTTACAATTGGCTAAAGCCTCAGGAGTCCCTTCAAAAAGAAGCTTACCGCCTTTTTCCCCACCTTCAGGTCCCAGATCGATCACCCAGTCACAAGCATTAATCACATCCAGATTATGTTCGATTACAACAATACTGTGTCCTCTTTCAATGAGTGCATTGAAGGCTGCAAGTAAATGTCCGATATCATGAAAATGCAAACCTGTTGTGGGTTCGTCAAAAATGAATAAGGTGTTTTCTTCTGAATTTCCTTTAGCCAGAAAGAATGCTAGCTTTACACGTTGTGCCTCTCCACCGGATAGGGTTGATGACGATTGTCCCATCTTGAGATATCCTAGTCCAACATCTGATAGTGGTTTTAGCTTTTGAATGATTCTGTTTTCGGTGGCATTTTTTACTTTTGAAGAACTGAAGAACGCTATTGTCTCATCAATTGTTAAATCAAGAATATCTGCTATGTTTTTATCATGATACTTTACATCAAGTACTTCATCTTTAAATCGTTTCCCATGACATGAGTCGCAAGTTAAATGAATATCAGCCATAAATTGCATCTCAATTTGTACGACACCTTCACCCTCACACTCTTCGCAACGTCCGCCTTCAATATTAAAGGAGAAGAATCCCGGTTTATAACTTCGCATCTTCGACATGGGTTGATCTGCAAATAGTTGCCGGATATCATCATATGCTTTTACATAAGTCGCAGGATTCGAACGGGTCGAACGACCAATCGGGTTCTGATCAATCATTTCGATAGCATGAATCAACTTATAATCACCCTCTATCTTATCATATTTTCCACTCTTTTCGCCATATCCACCTAATATTTTCTTCAGAGAAGTGTATAATGTCGTCTTTACCAAAGAGGTCTTACCCGAACCGCTAACCCCGGTGATTCCAACCAGACAGTTTAGTGGGAACTTAACGGTTAGGTTCTTTAAATTATTTTCGCGGGCGCCAATAAGGGTGATGTAATCCTTCCACTTGCGGCGTATATCATTTCCGCCAATAGTTGCCTTCCCATTCAGATAATCGCCAGTTAAACAATGTTCAGCCTTGATAATTTCTTCAAAGGTTCCCTGGAATACAAGTTCCCCACCATGTGTTCCTGCAAGTGGACCTATATCAATAATCTGATCAGCCGCCTTGATAATATCTTCGTCGTGTTCGACAATGATAACGGTATTGCCCAGTTGTTTTAGCTGTTTTAATAC
>JAHEYR010000066.1:12679-15247 GCA_023251485.1 Bacteroidales bacterium | reverse complement strand
GGACGTCGAGTTGTTCAAGGCATATACAGAAGGCTATCTGAGTGAAGCCCACAATTTTCTTACTCCTATCGAAATTGAGAACCTTGCACTATCGGCAAAGTTTATGGTATTTATCATCGGACTAAGGTTCTTGACGGATTATATTGATGGTGATAACTATTTCAAGGTTCATCACCCTGAACATAACTTACAGCGCAACAGAGCTCAGTTCCAACTTCTGAGAAGTATGGAACTGCAGTTTGAAGATATGAAGTTGGCGGTTAAAGAAAATATGGCTCGCTATACAGCGAAATGCACAATATAATAGTAAACTTCTTTTTGGTAGTAAAGCCGGTTCATGATGAGCCGGCTTTTTTTGTTAGGTTTCGTTTTTCTGAAAGGAATAGTCCTTTAATATGCCGAATTTACAATAAGTTAATATTGTGGTAATGCATAGTTTAATACCTTGAAGTACTTTCGTTCCCAAGCTTTTTATCAGACGATGGAACAATTGCATCCGGTTATATTATTAGTAGACGACGAAGAGGACATTTTAGAGTTTATGCGTTATAACCTCGAAAGGGAAGGCTATAAAGTATACGCAGCAAAGGATGGAATAGAGGCAATTGTTACAGCTCAGAAGGTTTATCCTGATATTATTGTGTTAGACATTATGATGCCAGAGATGGGTGGTGTAGAAGCATGTCGGGAGTTGAGAAGTATGAGCCCTTTTCAGAATACGATTATTGCAATGTTGACTGCTCATGGAAATGATCAGTTGCAGTTCACCGCATTCGATGCCGGAGCTGACGACTTTATTGCAAAGCCAATTCGCCCAAGGCTATTTTTAAGTCGCATTAATGCACTATTAAGAAGAAAACAGCCCTCGACCTTTAAAAGAAATGTCATTACAATAAAAAATCTTGTGATCGATAGAGAGGCCTATCTGGTGATTAAAAATAATCAAAACATCAACCTTTCTAAAAAGGAACTGGATTTGTTATTGTTATTAATCTCAAAACCGGGTAAGGTCTTTTACCGGAGTGAGATTATGCTGCAGGTCTGGGGTCACGACGAATCGATAGGTGACAGAACGATTGATGTGCATGTGAAAAAATTACGGGATAAAATAGGAGCCGTCCATATCAAAACCATCAAAGGAATCGGATACGTCTTTTCGGTTTAATCGTCTCTGTTTAATTGTTCCAGGTCTTCTGAATTGTTTTCTATGGTGATGTATTAGGTATGTCAGCTCAATAGCTGATATTCATTAGATTTTAATGTATGAGTAAAAAGAATATTCCTTAAATTGTGTGGGCAAATAATACGTCATTTAGAGAATAGAATTGTAAATTTTTATCACTCATAAATAATTAATCGTGAAGCAGTTATTTACTTTTTGGCTTTTAGTTCTATTCGTGAGCACGACAATAGCTCAGGAATCGAAGCATGAAAAATCTTTGAAGAGTCCTTTAATTTTTGATGTTTTACAACCGGCTACTTCCGCCCAGCTGTTGGGCTTTGTCGGTGAACGATTAGATGCTTCTTACCAAAATCGGATATTAGCACAGGATGTGAATCGGTTGATCTCTCCATTTCAAGATCGAACAGAAACCCGGTGCTGGCAGAGTGAGTTCTGGGGAAAATGGTTTACTTCTGCAGTGTTGGCTTATCGTTATCATCCGGATCCAAAACTGAAAGAGATATTAGACAAGGCGGTGAATGGACTGTTAGCTACACAGACGCCTGATGGGTATATTGGTAATTATACAGAAGCCAGTCATCTTGAAAGTTGGGATATCTGGGGTCGAAAATATTGTATGCTAGGATTATTGGCTTACTACGATATAACAAAAGATAAAAAGGTTTTGCAGGCTACCGGTAAATTAGCTGATCACTTGATCAAAGAGTTGGCTGATAAGAATGTACTGATCGTTAAAAAGGGAAATCATAGAGGCATGGCAGCATCTTCTGTATTAGAACCGATCTGTTTGCTTTATATCCGGACAGGAGATAAACGGTATCTGGATTTTGCTGAAGAGATTGTTCGACAATGGGAAACTCCGGATGGCCCTCAACTCATTTCGAAAGCCGATGTAGATGTTTCAAAACGTTTTCCAAAGGCTAAAGTCTGGTTTGGATGGGAGCAAGGACAGAAGGCATATGAAATGATGTCGTGTTATGAAGGGTTACTCGAGTTGTATCGGTTGACCGGGAAGGTAGCATACAAAGAAGCTGTTGAGAAGACCTGGAAGAATATTCAGAATACTGAAATCAACGTTGTGGGTTCTGGATCTGCAATGGAATGTTGGTTTGGTGGAAAGGAATTACAAACATTGTCGATCAGCAATTATCAGGAAACTTGTGTGACAGCAACATGGATAAAACTGAATCAGCAGTTACTCAGATTGACAGGTGAAGCAAAATATGCTGATGCTATCGAACAGACATATTACAATGCTTTGTTGGGAGCCATGAAGCCTGATGGATCGGACTGGGCTAAATATACGCCACTCTCCGGTCAACGCATGGACGGTGACGAACAATGCGGCATGGGACTGAATTGTTGTGTAGCCAGTGGCCCCAGAG
>JAHEYR010000066.1:0-12669 GCA_023251485.1 Bacteroidales bacterium | reverse complement strand
GGAAAGCAAAAGGTAGAGATCGTTCAGGAAACAGATTACCCGGTTAACGGCAAGATTAGCATCAAAGTGATGCTACCGAAGGCTGAAGAAATGGCACTTCATATTCGGATTCCAGAGTGGAGCAAACAATCTACCTTAAGCGTAAATGATGAAAGTGTAAAAGAAATAATACCAGGTCAGTATGCAGTAATTCAACGGAAATGGAGTTCGGGAGATGTTGTAACGCTGAATCTGGATATGCGTGGAAGAGTCATTAAGTTGGGTAAATTGCCTGAGAATATAGCCATTACCCGAGGTCCTATAGTTCTTGCTCGTGATGCAAGGCTTCCAGGGCCGGTAATAGATGCAACGATGAGTCCGGTAGCGGATAAGGATGGATACATAAATCTGGAACCGGTAGGCCAAAATCAGAAAGGAATATGGATGCAGTTCAAAGCAGCATTTATACCAGAATCATATAAGGAAAGTGGAAGTCATCCTGTTTCGTTGATGTTGTGTGATTATGCCTCTGCAGGAAATACTTGTGATGAGCAGTCACGTTTTCGGGTTTGGTTTCCACAGTTGCTAGATCCAAGTAGGATGGGGAAATAGGAATCTCCAATCTTAATAAATACAGGATACTGAAATATTTTTTATTGACTAATCACCGTACTCCGTTTCAGTTTGATTTGCTTAACCCGTTTGAAAAAAACCAGAAAAATAATATAGAGTATCAGTAGGGCCGGGCCTGCAACCACGACCCATGCCAATGCGCCGTAGAGCAAAATAATTCCTAATTCGTTAATACCATGCAATATGCCAATCTTAAATGCCAGTACGACTTGATCTAGCGTAAGCGCAATATGGTTGCTGGCAAGAACTGAGTTTCCAATCCTTAGTAATGGTAGTAATAAGACGATTTGGAGCGGATAGACCAGATAATTGGTCAGTTGCACAATGACAAGATTTTGCTTGAATATGATCGTTAAGAGCAAACAAACGAATGATGCCAATCCTATAATCGGGAATGTACCTCCTATAATGCCAATTGAAACCGATAATGCCAGCTTCTCTGAAGAGAAGCCCTCTTTGCGGATCTGGGCTAAAGGTATCGATACTTTCTGCTTATACTGTTCGTAAATATAGTTTGTTATCTTATTCATTAATCATGTATTAACCTAAAAAAGCATTCTTTTAGTCAAACCATTTGGCTTGGCGGTAAAAGATGATCGTCCTTTCAGGGTGCTAAATTACTAAAATCCAAAATAGTAAACTCCATTTAATGATTATTTAATATCGATGAATTTAATGCAAAAAATAGATTTTAGTTTTCATAATGTTCTTCGACATTCCTTGTGTGTCTCGTGAAAAAAGACATTTTCTCAAATAAATCTTAATCTTAAAAATATCAAGCATTTCGATACTTCAAAAAATAATTCTATAAGTGCCTAAAATAAAATAAAATCATTTCTTAATTCAGAGAATTTCTTAATATCTTTGAAGGAATGCATCGTCTTTTGCATTTATTGGTTTTGTATAGTGATCTGGTTTTTTCGAATACATTTTGTTTGATGATTTTTTTATTGGTAATTATTTAATAAACAAACTACTAGCTATGAAAAACATACATTATTTTTTATTTACAGTTGTTCTTTTGTGTGGATTAGTAGGCACCTCTTTTGGACAGAATAAACTTACTGTTGCTCAGAAACAACAAGGGTACAAGCTTCTGTTCGATGGTAAGAGTCTAAACGGATGGAAGAACTACAACGCACCGGGTATTTCGGGTTGGACTGTTGAAGATGGTTGTCTTGCAGCAAGCGGAACCGGAGGTGATCTGAATGGCTACATCATCACCGAAAAACAGTATGATAATTTCGATTTAACTTTCGAATGGAAGATTGCTGCACAAGGAAACAGTGGTGTATTGTACCATGTTATGGAAGGTGCTAAATTTAAAACGCCTTATCTCACCGGTCCTGAATATCAGCTACTCGATGATGTAGGATTTCCTGAACCCGTTAAAGATTGGCAACTTACGGGTGCCGATTATGCTATGCATCCTGCTGATGTTTCAAAAAAGAAACTGAATCCGGTTGGACAATGGAATACTTCTCGTATTGTATTTGACAATGGTCATGTTCAACATTGGTTGAATGGAAAGAAAATTGTTGAGTTTGATGCCTGGACCAAGGATTGGTTTACGTTGAAGAATAGTGGAAAGTGGACAATGGCTCCTGAATATGGCTTGTCTGAAACAGGTTATATCTCTCTTCAGGATCATGGTAGCAAGGTGTGGTTTAAAAATATGATCATAAAGGAACTACCTAATAAAAAGAAGAACCAGAAGGTGCAGCTCTTTAATGGTAAGGATATTAACAACTGGATAAATTATGGCAAAGAATTGTGGTATGTAGATAAAGGAACAATTGTTTGTGAGAATGGACCAGAAAAAGGATATGGCTATTTAGGCACACGTGAATATTATAAAAATTTCGATCTTACTCTGAAATTCATGCAAGAGACGGATGGTAACAGTGGTGTCTTTTTCCGTTCCTCCTGCGAAGGCACAACCATTTCGGGTTGGCAGTGCGAAGTAGCCCCCATGGGACTTCACACCGGCAGTATCTACGAGTCGTATGGTCGTGGATGGCTCATTCAAAACACGCCTGATAAAGAAAAGGTGCTAAAGAAGATTGGCGAATGGAATGATATGCGTATAAAAGTCGTTGGCAACGAAGTAACTACTTGGTTAAACGGGGTTCAGATGATTCATTTAGTAGATGCTAAAATAGGTCAGGCCAATGGCCGTATTTGTTTGCAGATACATGATAATGGTGGTATCAAGGTGCGGTACAAAGATTTAGTATTAACGAGATTGTAATGCGATAAATTAAGTGGTCAAATTTAAAACCATGAAGTAATATCATCACACTATTGTTCTTCATGGACCCTTTTTAATCAAATGAGGCTTATTACTATGAAAAAGATAACATTATTTATTGCCATATCTATTATTATGACTTGCATGGTTCCACGAATTTATGCTCAACAAAATAAAGTAGCCCGGGCAGGCTGGCTACTGGGTGCACAGTCGTATACTTTCAATAAGTTTACTTTTGTCGAAACGCTCAACAAAATGCAGCAGCTGGGACTTAAATATGTTGAAGTGTATTTCGGACAAAAGCTAGGCGAAGGTTTCGAAGGAAATATGGATTTCAACATGAATCCGGAAACCCGGACAAAGATTCTTGAACTGGCTAAATCGAAAGGAATTACTATTATGGCTTGTGGAGTAGTCATTTGTAATAATGAAGCTGAGTGGCGGAGGTTGTTTGATTTTGCAAAGACTATGGGTATTAAGGTGATTACCTCCGAACCCGCTGCTAACGATCTGGATTTGGTAGAGAAATTGGCCGATCAATATAATATTGATGTTGCTTTTCATAACCATCCACAGCCTTCACCCTATTGGAATCCTGATTTGTTGTTGACCGCACTAAAAGGAAGAAGCCAACATATGGGATCATGTGCCGATGTAGGTCATTGGAAACGGATGGGGATAGATCCTGTTGAAGCATTGAAGAAGCTGGAAGGGCGCATCCGTATCTTGCATTTCAAGGATATAGCTGAAGGTGGAGCCAAAGCCCATGATGTAATCTGGGGCGAAGGAGTTTGCAATGTCGAAGGGATGTTAAAAGAACTGAAGCGTCAGCATTTTAAAGGAATGTTCTCAATAGAGTATGAGTATAATGAAGAGAATCCGGTTCCTGATATGGCACAGTGTATCACTAACTTTCAGAAGATAACCAATAAATTATTTTAAGCGGCAGTTGATGACTTAACTGTATAGGCCATCAATGTAGTATAAATAATATTTCTTTAATATTAAATTAACCACCTCCATAGATGTAGGGTGTACCTTGTTATTTAATAATAATGTACACCCTACATGAATATTTCAAGCCAAAACAATCTGACATCCCGTCAGTTATCGTTTCATGATGTTCTGAAAGATGAATTAGAATCTTTTATCCGGTCAAATCAAAACAATCATCCACAAACCGACCTCTTAACATTAGATTTACATTGTCACGATCACAATAGTGATGTCCCTGATGAGCTATTAGGCAGAATCTTAAATCTACCGGAGACATGGTTGCCCACCGAAAATTTGCTTCGTACGCTGAAGAAGCATGGTTGCGACACTTTCACTGTGACCAACCATAACAATGCACGTTCATGTTTTGAGCTTCTAGATAAGGGCGAAGATATACTTGTTGGAGCTGAGTTTAGTTGTATGGTCCCCGAATTTGAAACTGGAATTCATGTTTTGACCTATGGTTTTACACCCCATCAGGAAGAACGATTAAAGAAGCTTCGTAAAAACATCTATGCCTTTCAGGAGTATGCTATTGAAAATAATATTCCTACTATCTGGGCTCATCCGCTTTATCATTATAAAAGTAAAGGAACTCCTCCTCTGGCATTTTTTGATAAGATGGCACTCGTCTTTGAGCGTTTCGAAGTACTGAATGGACAAAGAGATGCCTGGCAAAATTTACTGGTTAAGCGGTGGGTGGACACGTTGACCGAAGAAAGAATCTACGAAATATCCAAACAAACAGGAATCAATCCAACGCAATATTGCAGAGATCCCTATAAAAAGTTCCTCTCCGGTGGATCTGATAGCCACATGGGTATATTTAGTGGGTTGACAGGAACAAAATTATATGTGCCCGACCTGGAGACTAAACGTTTAATTTATTCCAATGCCGATCTGGCGCTCGATGCCATTTGGGAAGGCCGCATGATTCCTTATGGCGCATACCACAACAGTGAGAAGATGTCGGTAACACTGCTCGACTATGCTTGCCAGATTGCGTTGTATGGCAAAGACCCCGGCCTGATGCGGATACTCCTGCACAAGGGAGAAGTGAACGATAAAATAATAGCCCTCTTAGTTGCCAATGGCTTTACAGAACTTCGTCGCCATAAAGTAACGATGAATTTTATTAAGTTATTTCATGATTGCTTTACCGGAGTCACACCCCACTTCACAAAACGATGGTTTATCTCCCGCGTCTATAAGCCCGTATTTGATAAGGCACTGGCCATGTCAGAATCAAACAAAGGCAATCCTGATCAACTTGTTGCAGCCTACAAAGATTCTATCTATTCTATCTATGGAATGATGGGCGATATTCTTGCAAAACGATTAGGGAAAAAACTTGAAAAGCTGGGGAACAATAAAAAAATAAACAATCTTACCTTTAATGAACTTATTAAGCAGATAGAGATACCGGCAAGTATTCGCACCATCATTAATGAGCAGCAGGAAAAGGACAAAGAGGAAAAGAAAAAGAAGAAGGATCAGCCGACTTTTATAGAGTTTATGGATGGTCTTTCATTCCCTTTTTTGGCATCAACTGTAATCTTAGGTTCCTGTTTTGCTAGTGCTAAAGCGTTATATAATGCCCGTCCACTATTAAACGATTTCGCCAAGAAGCTTGGTTATCTCGAACATCCTCAACGAATGCTCTGGTTGACTGATACTTTTGAAGAAACCAATGGCGTTTCTACCGTGTTACGGTCGTGGCTCAAAGAAATCCAGTTACGTAATCTACCTGTCGATATATTAATCTGCAGTGATAACATTGAGTCCGAAGATCATTTAATTGTGGTAAAACCACAGATGGATTTTGCCATTCCATTTTATAATCAACAACGCCTACGAGTTCCAAATCTACTCGAAGTCTTCGAGTTATTCAATAAAGGAGCCTACGATCGGATTATTTGTTCTACCGAAGGCCCCATGGGGATGATCTCACTGTTCCTGAAACATGCTTATACTGTCCCAACCTATTTTTATGTGCACACCGACTGGATAATGTTTGTAAAGAAAGTGCTCAACTTTGATCATAGTAGTTTAAATCAGTTCCGTCGACTTCTGCGGCTTTTCTATAGTGGATTTGATAAACTCTATGTACTTAATAGCTCACATCAAAAGTGGTTCTCCGGAAATAAGATGGCTTTCCTGCCATCCAATGTCGTGCTTACCGCACATTGGGTTGAAGACTATTTCAAAAAGAGCGAATCTGACAAACCTAATCTCTTTGGCTTATCTGAAGATACCCCCGTCGTGCTATTCTCCGGAAGGATGAGCTACGAAAAGGGTGTGATGGAGCTGCCTTATATTATGCATGTTATAAGACTTTCTATTCCCAATGTACGATTAGTTATCGTCGGTAGCGGACCAGCAGAAGACGAGTTGCGGACTGCACTTCCCGAAGCCATTTTCCTAGGATGGGTCGCACATGAGCAGCTTCCGGCAATATATTCTTCTGCTGATTTATTACTTCTTCCTTCGCGTTTCGACACATTCGGATGTGTAGTCCTCGAATCTATGCGTTGTGCCTTGCCGGTAATTGCTTATAATACCAAAGGGCCTAAAGATCTCATTATTGATGGTGAAAATGGTTACTTAGTCACCAACTCGAACGAAATGGCTTGTAGGGCAGTAGAATATCTTTCAATCCCAGATAATAATGATAAAATGAAAGATGCTGCTTTGACACATTCAAATAAATATCAAGCCAATATAATTATTGATGAGCTATTACAAAATGCAGGTTTCGAAATAGATAGTAAAAGCGTCCAGTGATGGAAAATAGTTAAGTTAACAGTGGTAAGATGTTGGATTGTAAAGATATAAGTCTATAAAGCTGTTGATTTATCATGAACGATCATTTATGCTTAACATTAACTTAATATAGAAGTGGTCAAAGTTAATGATTGCTTAACCAAGAGGTTATAATCAAGTAAACTAAGAGCTATTACTTTGCTTCGTAAACAAACAATAAAAATTTACAATGAAAAAGATTTTCAAACTGATTGCAATTATCCTTTTAGCGATAACTATTAAGCCTGCTGTTGCTCAGGAAGTAGAAGGAACTCCTACTGACACACTTGCAAGTGCTGTCAACAAATTACAAAGTGCAGTTGAATTACTTCAACGCTTTAAAGTAACCGGATATTTACAGATGCAATCTCAATTTGCTGATTCTGCAGGTATCAAGTCATTTGCCGGTGGTGATTTTGGTACCGGTATCGACAAACGTTTTGGTGTTCGTCGCGGTCGTTTAAAATTTGCTTACAACACACTTCTTACTCAGTTTGTGGCTCAGTTCGACATTACAGAAAAAGGATTTGCTACTAAAGACATTTATATGGTAGTACGTGATCCTTGGAATCAGACATTGAGTTTAACCGGTGGGGTATTTAATCGTCCATTTGGTTACGAAATTGCTTACTCTTCAAGCACACGTGAAAGTCCGGAACGTTCTCGTTTCACACAGAGTCTCTTCCCCGGTGAACGTGATCTCGGTTTCATGTTGACCATACAGGCTCCAAAAACCAGTCAGTGGAATATTTTAAAGATTCAGGGTGGTTGGTTTGCAGGAAACGGTATCAACCCCGAAACAGATAAGAAGAAAGACTTTATTGGCCAGATCAGTCTTAACAAAGCATTCTTCCATGAAACAGTAAAAGTAGGTTTGGGTGCTTCAATCTATAGTGGTGGCGTTCAACAAGTAGCTAATGTATATAAAATGAGCGGTTCTGATTTTTCTAAAGATGCTACGATAACGAAGAATGACTTTGCTAAACGTCAGTACTTTGGACTCGATGGTCAGGTATCTGCTGAGAGCAGTTTAGGTTTAACCACACTACGTGGCGAATATGTTACTGGTAAACAACCATCTACTGCTACTAACCCTGCAAGTTTTACAGCACTTCCTGGTGGCGACCTATATCTTCGTGATGTAAAAGGTTCATATGTTTATCTTGTACAAGCCATCAAAGGAACAAAACATAGTTTCGTAGTTAAATATGATATGTTCGATCCTAATACAAAGGTTTCAGGTAACCAGATTGGTTCTCTAACTACCGCCGGAAATATAGCAACAAATGCAGGTGACTTAAAATATACCACTACAGGTCTTGGTTGGATCTACGCTTATGATGCAACGTTAAAACTGATGTGCTACTATGATATCGTTAAGAATGAAACTTCAAACAATCTTAAAGGTTATTCAAAAGACTTGAAAGACAATGTATTCACAATCAGATTACAATACAAATTCTAAATAACACAAACAACGTATAAAAACATTAAACAAGTAGTGGTGTTGATTCTTAATAATCAGCTCACTACTTGTTAACAAAGAAGATAAAAAATTAAAACCATGAAAAAGACAATTATTTTAGTAATGTCACTGCTCGTTTTAGCCGGTGGTGCTTTCGCGCAGAAAATTAAAGGTAGCGATACCATGCTTCCCCTTTCACAAAAAGAAGCTGAAACCTTCCAGAAAGAAGGAAAAGGAAGAGTTACTGTAACCGGTGGTGGTTCAGGGGTTGGTTTTACCGCATTGATTGATGGCACAACCGAAATTGCACAAGCTTCTCGTAAGATCAAAATGGATGAAAAACTTAAACTAACCGAAGCCGGTATTCCTTATAAAGAAGTAATTGCTGCTTATGATGCACTTGCTGTTGTTGTGAATCCTTCAAATGGTGTTTCTGAACTTAATCGTGAACAACTGGAAGGTATCTTCACCGGGAAAATCAAGAACTGGAGCCAGGTTGGTGGTGCTAATTTGCAGATAGTTGTTTATTCACGCGAAACCAGTTCAGGTACTTATGAGTTTTTTAGAGAACACGTATTGAAAAATAAAAACTTTGCAAGTAGCGTGCTGAGCATGCCTGCAACCGGAGCTATTATTCAGAGTGTTAGCCAGACAAAAGGTGCTATTGGATATGTTGGTTTAGCTTATGTAAACAGAGAAGTTAAAGCACTGAAAGTTTCTTTCGATAAGAAAAACTATGTCGCTCCAAGCGTAGAAGCTGCAATGGATAAATCATATCCTATCACACGCCCACTTTACTACTACTATGCTACAAAATATGAAGCTAAAGTTAAGTCTTATATCAATTATGTTCTTTCGCCTGAAGGCCAGAAGATTGTATTGAAAGTTGGATATGTGCCTCTTTCAAAGTAATACTGCAACGATATAATTCATCCAGAACCCCGGGCAGTTTATTGCATCGGGGTTTTGGTGAATAAGTTTATGTAGGTGTTCCTTCCACAGGTTGTATTTTTTTGAATAGAATGATTTATTGGAAAAGGAACACAAAAATGAATTAGGGATACTTTAAGAACCATATTAGGGTAGAAAACTAAAACAGAATGAATAAAAAATTTATTAAAAAACTTGGGGAGAAGTTGATTCATGGGCTGTTAACGCTCTCAGGGAGTATTACCAGCATTATCGTTTTGCTTATCGTGATATTCCTCTTTAAAGAGGGAGCCGGTTTATTTAACCGTAGCACACTAGGCGATGATATGGTATTGGCTGTAAATAAATCGAATCCCTTAAATAAAATCAAAGCGGCTAAGGTAAAAGCAATCTTTGATCAGCAAGTGACCAACTGGAAACAAGTGGGTGGCAAGAACGACAGTATCATAATCATACGATTGGAAGATCTTTCTACCTATTATACCGAAGAGCAGCTAGGTGCTAATTTGGAAAATGTTGGTGCATGTGTTTCAAAATTAACCGATAGCCTTAGTGGTGCTGTCGTTTATGTTCAGAAAAAATTCGTAACCAAAGATTTTAAGGGTAAAGTCTTACCCGAAGAGCATCTTAGTCTGACGGAGTTCTTTTTTGGCAAAGAGTGGTTTCCTACAGCTGTGCCATCAGCCCAGTTTGGCATACTCCCTTTGATACTTGGTACGTTATGGGTGAGTTTGGGTGCTATCCTTATAGCCCTTCCATTAGGATTAGGTGTCGCCATATACCTGGCTGAGATTGCTGATCCTCGTTTGCGGGGTGTGTTAAAGCCTGTGATCGAATTGCTTTCAGGAATTCCATCTGTAATTTATGGTTTCTTTGGTTTAGTTGTTATCGTACCACTTATCCAGCAAGCTTTTAATCTACCGGTTGGAGAGACAGCTCTGGCAGGTAGTATTGTTTTGGGTATTATGGCTCTACCTACAATCATCACCGTTGCAGAAGATGCTATGCGCACAACACCTCGTGCCATGAAAGAAGCTAGTTTAGCATTGGGAGCCACCCGTTGGCAAACCATCTACCGTATCATTATTCCTTATTCTATATCGGGAATCACTGCCGGCGCCATTTTAGGTATCGGACGTGCTATTGGTGAAACGATGGCGGTATTAATGGTTACAGGAAATGCAGGTGTTATCCCTCATACTTACCTTCAGCCTGTCCGTACCATTCCTGCAACAATTGCTGCCGAATTAGGTGAATCAGCTCAGGGCGGTATTCATTATCAGGCACTATTTACATTAGGATGTGTGTTGTTTGTCATCACCCTTCTTGTCAATCTGGGTGTTGAATACGTTTCATCTAAACGAAAATTCTAAGTCATTATGAGCTTAAATATGAATGAAAAAATTGCTCGAAGTAAGCGCAGAAGCGAGATGTTTGCCTTTGGCATATTTCGCGCGTTAAGCTTTTTAGTTGTAGCAATACTATTTGTGATTCTTGGTTTCATTATCATCAAAGGTGGGTCGGCTATCAGCTGGAAGTTTCTAACTACTATGCCTACCGATGGGATGACGGGAGGAGGTATCTTACCTGCCATAATCGGCACCTTCTGTTTAGTAGGAGGAAGTATTTTATTTAGCTTCCCAATTGGGGTTTTGGCAGGTATCTATATGAACGAATATGCAAAGGATGGTCCGTTGGTTCGTTTTATCCGGATGATGACAAATAATCTTGCCGGTATACCGAGTATCGTTTTTGGTCTATTTGGAGTATCCTTCTTTGTGATCACCTGTGGAATGGGCGATTCCATCATCGCGGGTTCTTTAACATTGGGTATTCTTACGTTGCCAGTCGTTATTCGTACTACAGAAGAGGCGTTGAAGGCAGTTGATAACTCTTTCCGTCAGGGTAGTTATGCATTGGGTGCTACCAAAATTCAAACGATTCGAAAAGTAGTGCTTCCAATATCCTATCCAAATATCATCACTGGATTGATCCTTTCAATTGGTCGTGTGTCAGGAGAGGTTGCACCTATCCTCTTTATTGTAGCCTACTTCACCACCAAGCTTCCGACCAGTGTAAAAGATCAGGTCATGGCTTTGCCTTACCATCTTTACGTGTTAGCAACCAGTGGAACGAATATCGAAAAAACACGCCCCATTGCTTATGGAACGGCACTGGTGTTAATTGCAATTGTATTAATCATGAATTTATTAGCCAATGCGTTACGACGCTATTTTGGCAAAAAAGTAAAAATGAATTAAAATGGCTAAAATAGAAACGAAAGACGTTAACCTGTTTTATGGCGATTTCCACGCGCTAAAAGGTATTGATATGCAGATGGAAGAGAATACCGTTACAGCTCTCATCGGTCCATCTGGATGTGGTAAGTCTACTTATCTGCGCTTATTAAACCGGATGAACGACCTGATCGACAATGTTAAAATCACAGGTCAGATATTGATAGATGGCGAAGATATCTATCGTAAAGGAATTAATGTTGATGAGTTAAGAATTAAAGTAGGAATGGTTTTTCAAAAGCCAAACCCTTTTCCAAAGAGTGTTTTCGAAAACGTAGCTTATGGGTTACGGGTCAATGGAATTAACGATAAGCATATCGTTGAAGAGACGGTTGTCCGTTCATTAAAACACGCTGCTTTATGGGACGAAGTGCAAGATAAACTGCATAAGTCGGCCTTTGAACTCTCAGGTGGGCAGCAACAACGTCTTTGCATCGCGCGTGCGTTGGCAATTTCCCCTTCAGTTGTTTTGATGGATGAACCGGCTTCAGCACTCGACCCTATTTCTACAGCTAAGATCGAAGAGTTAATCTACGAACTCAAGAAAGATTATACCATCGTTATCGTCACCCACAATATGCAGCAGGCCGGTCGTGTCAGCGATTTCACCGGATTCTTTTATCTGGGCGAATTGGTTGAATATGGCCGAACTGCCGATATCTTTACCAGTCCCAAGAAACATCAGACCGAAAACTACATCACTGGTCGTTTTGGTTGAGACTGGTTCAGCTTATATCGAATCATTTATTTTACAGTTTACATTTATTTTATTTTTCAAATAAAACAACAAAATGACACATCTGGAAACCGAATTAAACAATCTGAAAATAGAGCTCAACGAAATGTGGGCTTTGGTGCTTTCGCAGGTTAAGGCATCATCTGAGGCACTGATCAATTTTGATAAGGATGCCGGTTCAGAGATTCTCTTCAGAGAAAAGATGGTTGATGTTTATGAATTAAAACTTGATCGCGATTGCGAAAATATTATTGCTTTATATAACCCAGTAGCTTCTGATTTACGACTGACGCTGGCCATTATCCGTATCGTCTCCAATCTGGAACGGATTGCCGATTTCGCAAAGGGAATCGCAAAATTTGTAGTCAAATCAAACCGTACGACTATTAACCCTGAGTTGATCAAAGTATCAAAGGTGGAGGAGCTTTTAGCAAATGCTTATTCTATGCTGAATGATGCCAAGACTGCACTTGAAAATGAAAATACGAGAATGGCAATGTCGGTTTTTTCGAAAGACACACTTCTCGACGAAGTCACCAAGGAATCGAATGATATTATTGGCGAATATATTTTGCAGCAT
>JAHEYR010000231.1 GCA_023251485.1 Bacteroidales bacterium | reverse complement strand
AAACGCAAAAATATTCCATATTGCTCCGATGCAGATGCTAAAAAGATGATACATCGCTCCCATTAGGAAGAGTTTGTCAAAACTTTGTCGAACCTTCCTCGATAGTTTGTCCATGGTTAGTCCATACCTTAAAGAGTATGGACTAAGTATGGACAAACTACGGACAAAGTATGGAGATACTATGGACAAACTCTTCCTTATGGGAAAGTTATAGAAGCGATTTATCATCAGCTTATGAGAAGAATCGAATGAAAATTGAGGAAAAATATGGAACTGCTAAAAAGAAGCCCCTGGGTTGAAAAAATCAGATTTCAAAAAGCAAATGATCAAAATATTATTTGCTACAGATTTTGATAATTGGATTCAAATGTAATATAATTATAGACTAAAATCAAGAAATATATCAAATAAAATAGGCCAATAAATCGAAGATAAATCCGACCTATTGACCTAAACAAAACCTCATAAATCTTATAAATTTCTTGCTTTCAGTAGCAGTGCAAAGTCGCGGACGATCTCCTTACTGGCATCGGGTACGTTGATCGCATCAAGATCGTGCATGGCCTTATCGTAGTATTCAAGTATCAGGGCATCGGCAGCTTCGTTGATCTGAAGCTGATTATAGATCGCCGTTACTTTGGCAATCTTTTCCATAGCATCAAACGACTTGCCGGAATAGTAATGGAGCAGTTGCTTTTTCTGATCAGGATCGGCTTTTTCCAACGCCTTGAGATAGAGCCAGGTCTTTTTATTAGTAAGAATATCGTTACCGGTTCGTTTACCGAATATCACCTGATCGCCATAGATATCGAGCAGATCGTCTTTGAGCTGAAAGGCGAGTCCGATATGCTGTCCGAAGCTATAAATCAGTTCTGCGTCTTTATGAGAAGCTCCGGCAAAGAGGGCTCCCAGCTTCAGGCAGGCAGCAGGCAGCACGGCAGTCTTCAGCCGTATCATCTCAATATAATCGGCAATAGAGACCGTGTCGATCTCCTCGTAATCCATATCCAGCTGTTGGCCCTCGCAAACCTCTCTGGCTGTCTGCGTAAAGAGCGGCAGAATGAGGGGCAACATCGCAGGCCGACTGCGGGTGATATAGTCGTAGGCCAGCGCAAACATAGTGTCGCCCGACAGAATGGCTATACTGGTGTTCCATTTTTTGTAGACGGTATCAATACCCCGCCGGATGGGCGATTGATCCATGATGTCATCATGCAACAGCGTGAAGTTGTGAAATATCTCAACAGCGATGGCACAATTCATTGCATCGTCGATATCGCCTGAAAAAAGATCACAACTCATCAATACCAACAAAGGACGCATCCGCTTGCCCCCTTGAGAAAGAGAATAGCGGATGGGATCGTATAAACGAACCGGATTTGTGGGTATCTCATCTAAATTGAACGCTTCTGTAAAGCGTTGTTGCAACTGGTCGAAAGTAAGCATTGAATGCGATTAATCGTTAACAAATTATGTTGAGAATCAGGAGCTGTAAAGCTACTCCAATTCCAGCAGATTAAGCAGATATTGTCCGTATCCACTTTTTAATAGTGGCTGAGCCAACTCCTTTAATTGATCCTTATTGATAAATCCCTTGCGATAGGCAATCTCTTCGATACATCCGACTTTGAGACCCTGCCGATCTTCGAGCACCTGTACAAATTGACTGGCCTGAATAAGCGAGGCAAAAGTACCGGTATCCAACCATGCAGTACCACGGCTTAGAATTCCAACCTTGAGTTGTTTCCGTTCCAGATAGACTCTATTGACATCGGTAATCTCATACTCTCCGCGTGGTGATGGCTTTAGATTCTTGGCAATTTCAATTACATCGTTATTATAAAAATAGAGACCGGGTACGGCAAAATTTGATTTAGGTTTAGCAGGCTTCTCCTCTATCGAAATGGCATTCAGATCGCTATCGAATTCAACAACACCATAGCGTTCGGGATCCGATACATGATATGCAAAAACGACACCTCCTTCAGGATTGCTACAATCGCTTACCAGGTTTTGTAAACCGCTTCCATAAAAGATATTATCACCCAGTACCAGTGCTACAGAATCATTGCCGATAAACTTCTCGCCAATCACAAAAGCCTGTGCCAGTCCATTGGGGATTTCCTGAACAGCATAGCTGAACGAGCAACCCAACTTTTTACCATCACCTAATAGTTTTTCAAACTGAGGCAGATCGTGAGGTGTTGAGATTATCAAAACCTCTCTGATACCTGCCATCATTAAAACACTTAAAGGGTAGTATATCATCGGTTTATCATAGATAGGCATCAACTGCTTGCTTACCGCAAGCGTTAACGGGTGAAGGCGAGTGCCTGAACCTCCTGCTAAAATAATACCTTTCATAGTTTTTCTATTTTTTATAAATGATTATAATTTACCATTTCCGTTTTCAAGTTCCTCGTTATCATACACTTCTATAAGCGGTTCTTCTTCAATGAAATCCTTGGTTGATCCATACTTGTCAAGTGTCATCAACAAAGATGGCAATACTGCCACATTAAAGAACATTGCCACAAACAGTGTGATTGAAATCAATAATCCAAGCGCTTGTGTCCCACCAAATTTAGAGATGGTAAACACGCTAAACCCAAGAACCAACACGATGGATGTATAAATCATACTGAACGAAGCCTCACGCAAAGCGCCGATGGCCGACTTTCCGATATCATGGTTATTGGTCTTCAGCCCATGCCGGTATCGCGCCAGATACTGTATGGCGTTATCGACAGAAATCCCTAAAGCAATACTAAAAACAATCAGTGTGGATGATTTTAGAGGAATGCCGGTGAAACCCATGATGGCTGCCGTGACAAGTAAAGGGATGAGATTGGGAACCATTGATACCAATATCATTCTAAAAGAACGAAACATTAACGACATCAATAGCGATATCAAGAGAATGGCTACAGCGATACTTTCAAACAAGTTATGGATCAAAAAGTTCGTTCCGGCTGCATAAACAACACTGTTTCCTGTAATGGAGACCTTATACTTTTTAGGATCAAGGATCGAATCGACACCCGGTTTTACCTTTTTCAAGAAGGCATCCATTTCTTTCGTGCCCATATCACGCATATTAAAACTGATACGGGTATATTGCTTCGTGCTGTCCATAAATGTCCGCAACACATTTCCCTTCTTAGAATTACCTCCACGTGGGATATATGAGAGAATAAAATTTTTCTCCTGATCGCCGGGTATTGAGTATTGCGATGAATCACCGTTGTAAAATGTCTGACGGGCAAACTTAACAGCCTCGGCCAACGATAATGGCTTTGCAAACTGTGGAAACTGCCCAAAATAGTGTTGTAGCTCGTCTATTCTTTCAATCGTTGAAAGCTTCATCACCCCATTCTTTTTTCGGGTATCAATGCTGATTTCAAATGGCATCACTCCACCAAAATTGTTCTCAAAATACTTTAGATCCAGATAAATAGGATCAGACTTTGACAAGTCGTCAACAACTTTTCCGGAAGTCCGCATCTGTGTTAATCCATATATACTGATCAACACCAGGATAGCAGAAGCAATATAAACCTTGGGACGGTGATAGGTAATCATGCGAACCAGAAACTCCGTCACACCACCAAAGAATTTATTATCCAGATGCTTGGTGTGTTTCTTTGAAGGAGGCGCCATGAAGCTGAAAAAGATAGGGAAAAGCGTGATGGTTAGCAGATATTCAAGCATGATGCTGATGGAGGTAATGATACCAAATTCGCTCAGCATTTTATTCTGCACAAAAATAAAAGCAGCAAAGCCCATGGCCGTAGCCGTATTGGTCATCAATGAGGCAAAACCGATCCTACGAATTGTATTTGATAATGCAAGGATCTTATTTCCATGCGTCACATATTCCCAATGGTATTTATTGAGAATATAAATACAGTTTTCGATGGCGATAATGACGATAAGAGAAGGTATAACCCCTGTGAGGATGGTGATTTTGAACCCGAAGAGTGAAATCAAGCCAAGTACCCAACCAATACTGATGCCAACGACCAATAGCGAAGTAAGCACAACTTTTATCGACTTGAAAAAGAAAAACATGATCAGCGCAGCCACAATCATAGAGAGGATGATAAACATCATCAACTCATCTTTTACCATTTTGGTAGTAACTGTTCTGATGTAAGGCAGTCCGGAATAATGTACCTCCACTTTCTGAGCTATTCTATACGACTCAACCAGATCTTTAATCTCTTTTACGATGGCAATCCGGCTTTTATCATTGAGCTTCTTTCGATCAAGCGTAATGGCCATCAG
>JAHEYR010000230.1 GCA_023251485.1 Bacteroidales bacterium | reverse complement strand
ATATCAGAGAAGTCAAAGCCCTTTTTGAATCAATCCATACCGGAAAATTAAACACAGAAGGAGATATACCATTTTTTATTCTTGGATTAGCTCCAGATGCTGCACGAATTTCGATTCGATTCTGGAAGACTGGCAAGGTGACTGACTTTGCAACGAATATTGCAAAGCACTTTGAAGATTTGGAAATTATTCGAGGCAAAAATGATGAGAAGGAATTCTTCTCTTTATTCAATCTGCTTTCAAATGTTTCATTTGAATTTAAGGTTGATAATGTTCCACCCAATCTTGCGGGTAAAGTAATCGAAAGCATCCTTGATGGAACTAAATATCCCGACACACTTCAGCAGCAATGCATCAGGCGTATAAGAGCGGAACAACATATCAACCGCATCCGTGCTGCAATACTCAAAGCTTATTTAAACCGAAAAGAAACAATTTATCATACCAACGAAAAACTTATCACCATGTCACTCGATTTAGAAAACAAAAACCAAGGCTACCTATGTGGTCGCCTGTTTGCTGTGCTCGAAAAAATTCAGGAGGATGCACAACCTGGTATTAATGCAACCATAAAAGACAGGTATTATGGTGCTGCTTCAAGTACTCCAATAACTGTGTTTGGGCGGTTGCTCAACCTCACGAATCATCACCTGGCCAAACTTGGGGGCGGTAGTAAAACATATTACGAAAAGATGATTCAGGAAATCATGACAGGTGTAAACAGTAATGGTCTTCCGGCTCACATGTCATTAGACGACCAAAGTCGATTTGCTATTGGGTATTATCATCAACGGCAGGATTTATTCACAAAAAAAGATAAAAACAACTAAAAAACAGGAGGTTATATTATGAGCGAATTAATTAAAAACCGATACGATTTTGCTTTGTTATTCGATGTTACTGATGGAAATCCTAATGGTGATCCTGATGCCGGAAACCTGCCCCGTGTAGATGCAGAAACAGGAATGGGTTTGGTTACTGATGTTTGTTTGAAACGTAAGGTAAGAAATTTTGTGCAAATGGTTAAGGGTTCAGAATATCAATTTGATATTTTCATCAAGGAAAAGGCGATTCTGAATCAATTGATTGATGAATCCCATGAGCAAGAAGAGGTCAAATCAAAAGAGAAAAATGGTGATAAAACTGAAGCTGCACGAAAATGGATGTGTAACAACTATTATGATGTACGAACATTTGGTGCAGTGATGAGTACTGGTAAAAATGCCGGTCAGGTCCGCGGCCCCATTCAATTTACTTTTGGTCGTTCTGTTGATCCGGTTGTTGCACTTGAACACAGCATCACTCGCATGGCTGTTGCAACGGAGGCAGAAGCAGAAAAGCAAGGTGGAGACAACCGCACTATGGGACGTAAGTTCACCATTCCTTATGGATTGTATTTTTCAAAAGGTTTTATTTCAGCTCACTTGGCTGCTCAAACAGGTTTCAATGAGGCTGATCTCGAATTGTTCTGGGAGGCCCTTAAAAACATGTTTGATCACGATCATTCTGCTGCCCGAGGGATGATGAGTACCCGTAAATTGATTGTGTTTAAACATTCAACGGCATTAGGAAGCGCCCCTGCTCATCAACTTTTCGATGCTATCAAAATCGAAAAGAAAGATTCCTCTAAGCCTGCACGGTCGTTTAATGACTATTCTGTTTCAATTGATAAGGATTCCATTCCACCAGGAGTTGAGGTAATTGAAATGGTATAATGGATTTTGGGAAAAGTTATCATCTTTATTCCGGGCCCGACTTTGAGTCGGACCCGGAATAAACTTTAGATATCCTATTTTAATCGATGCATCAAATTTGGTAAATCAGCTTCCTCAAAATGGCACCGTACTTCATCAATGATCATCGCTTTTAGTTCTGGTAGGGTATCGCCCTGGGTGAAAATGGAATGATTTACTACCCGGGCACAAAATCCACCATCCTGTGATTCTTCTACGATAAAAATGATCTCTCTAATATCGGCCTGATTTGATTACAAAAGTAATAAAATCAAAAACATGTACTCCGACGATGATCTTTTAATGCTCTCCGGGATTCAGCACTTTGCATTTTGCAAGCGCCAATGGGCTTTGATTCACGTTGAACAGCAATGGGCCGAAAATGTAAAAACCACCGAAGGAAATCATCTGCACGAAAGGGTTGACGACCCCATGGAGAGCGATAAGCGCGGTAAGGTAATCACCTATCGTGCTTTTCCTTTGATAAGTTATCAGCTAGGTCTTATTGGCAGGGCAGATGTCGTTGAGTTAATCTATACCCGAGAAGGGGGTGTACTTCTTGAAGGGCACGAGGGGAGGTGGTTGTTACATCCGGTCGAATATAAACGAGGGAAGCAAAAACCTGATGATCGTGATGCAGTTCAAGTTTGTGCCCAAGCCATCTGTCTCGAAGAGATGTTTAATATTGAAATCCCTAATGGTTCTTTGTTTTATGGTGAAACCCGTAGACGAGTCAATGTTGATTTCAAACTAGAATTACGTCAAACTGTTTTTGAACATGCACGAAGAATGCATGAACTATTTGAAAAAGGAATAACGCCATTACCTGTCTATAAATCACATTGTAAATCGTGCTCTCTGATTGATATCTGCCTTCCTCAGAACCTTTCTGGAAAAATAAAAGCATCGGATTATTTACGAAATGAACTTGAAAAAGATCTATAACTATGCGTAAATTACTCAATACCTTGTATGTGACGACCCCTGGCTCTTACCTGAGTAAAGATGGCGAAAACATTGTGATCAAAGTAGAGAACCATGAGCGTTTCAGAATACCGGTTCATAATGTCGAAGGAATCATCTGTTTTGGTTTCCTGGGAGCAAGTCCATCGCTTATGGCCATGTGTGCTGAACGGAATATTGCACTTAGTTTCTTATCCGAAAATGGATACTTTCTTGGGAGGATTTCAGGACCTGTTTCTGGTAATGTTTTGCTAAGAAGAAAACAATACCGTCTGGCAGATGATCCGGTCTTCATAAGTAAATTAAGCCGGATTTTTGTTGCAGGAAAGATTTTAAATTGCAGAACTGTTTTACAACGTGCAATGCGTGATCATGAAAACGAGGTGAATAGCAAGGAAATGGAGACAGCCATAAATATATTGGCTGTTAAGCATAAACAAGCTTTAAAATGTAGTGATAATCGTGTTTTGAGAGGTATCGAAGGGGAGGCTGCATATACCTATTTTAGTGTTTTTGATCATTTGATCATTGCCCAAAAGGAGGACTTTTATTTTGAAGGGCGGAACAGGCGTCCCCCCTTGGATAATGTAAATGCCCTTTTATCCTTTGTTTACACATTGTTAACACATGAGGTCCGGTCAGCTTTAGAGAGTGTTGGGATTGATCCATGTGTAGGATTTTTACATACAGACCGTCCGGGAAGGCAAAGTCTTGCACTCGATATGATGGAGGAATTCAGGCCTTACCTTGCTGACAGATTGGTTCTTACGCTGATCAATCGTAGACAGATTGATGCAACAGGATTTACTTCGCGTGAAGCCGGAGGTATTATCATGAACGATGGCACTCGAAAAGAGCTGTTAACGGCCTGGCAAAAGCGTAAGCAGGAGGAGATCATGCATCCTTTTCTTCAGGTCATGGTTCCCGTTGGACTTTTGCCTTATTGTCAGGCACTTTTGTTAGCGCGTTACCTGAGGGGTGATTTGGATAATTATCCGGTTTTTCTTAATAAGTAGTAGATTATGATGGTCTTAATTACCTATGACGTTGAGACGATAACACCTTCAGGCAAAAAGAGGTTGCGTCGTGTAGCAAAGCAATGTGTTAATTTTGGGCAGCGGGTTCAGAATTCGGTTTTCGAGTGTCTGGTGGATCCGGCACAATTTGCCGAATTGAAACATCGATTAGAATCTATTATTGACAACGAAAAAGATAGTCTCCGATATTATATGCTTGGGGATAACTGGAAATCGAGAATTAAATATACTGGTGCCCAATCAACTTACAATCCTGAAGATACGATGATAATTTAGTCCGCGAACCCTAAGCGCTCATAAAAAGTCAAGAGGTTACGCGGATATTCATTTTCAGATGGTTCGTTTTTTAAAACAAGTATAGATTAGAAATTTATTTGAATATTGCAGACATTCGCGGAAAGAAGCTAATATCTATCACATTAGTATTAAATTAGCGGCATTACAGTCGCACCCCGCGCGGGTGCGTGGATTGAAACCCGGATATCCTGTTTTTGGCGCACCAGTTATTGGTCGCACCCCGCGCGGGTGCGTGGATTGAAACCCGACAGAACTTAATGCAACAACACCCGAC
>JAHEYR010000229.1 GCA_023251485.1 Bacteroidales bacterium | reverse complement strand
GACGAAAGATTGGTTAAAAGAGGCAAAATAATTGATTCAGGTTATATAAAATAACTACCATGAAAAAGTATTTTCTAACTTTTTGTTTTGGCATATTCTTCTTTACTACCTATGCCGGTATATTTTCAAGTAACTCAAAAAGTGAATTCATAAATCACTCTTTGTTTCGAGCCGGAGATACAATCCATAGTTGGATCCGCATCAACCAACTTGGCTATGCTCCTGCCGGGATTAAGGTTGGAGTTTGGGCAAGTAAGGCAGCAGAGGAAATCAAAAGCTTTGACCTTGTTGATGCACGAAACGGCCAAGTAGTTTTTTCTGCAAAGCCGGGTCTACGATATGGATCGTATGGCCCATTTAGTACGATATATCGGCTTAATTTCTCACAGTTTCATAAAGAAGGAATTTATTATTTAAAAACAGGCAATATAAAATCGCCTGTTTTCAGAATCGGGAACGACATTTATGAGGGCATGGCCGATTTCATTTTGAGGTATATGCGCCAGCAAAGGAGTGGATTCAATCCATATCTCAAAGACTCATGCCATACCGCAGATGGTTATACGATGTATGGTCCTATGCCTGATACCACCCGCATGGATGCTTCGGGAGGATGGCACGATGCTTCTGATTATCTACAATATGTCACTACCTCGGCAAATGCGACGTATCATTTATTAGCAGCCTATCGTGATTTTGCTGATGTTTTCTCAGACGCCCATCTAGCAGATGGCCTTAACGGAACAAATGGGGTACCTGATGTTCTGGACGAGGCACGATGGGGACTAAAATGGTTGCAGAAAATGCATCCCCGCGAAGACTGGATGTTTAATCAGCTAGCTGACGACCGTGACCATCAGGGGATGAAATTGCCGTCAAAAGATGACATTAACTATGGTGTCGGCAAAGGCAAAGGAAGGCCTGTCTATTTTGCGACCGGTCAACCGCAAGGATTAGGAAAATACAAAAACAGATCGACGGGTGTCGCCTCCACTGCCGGAAAGTTTGCCAGTGCATTTGCCTTGGCTGCCCAGATCTATAAAACAAGAAACGACTCGGTAGCTGATGTCTTTAAACAGAAAGCACTTTCGGCTTACAAGCTAGGAATGGATAAGCCCGGAGTTTGTCAAACCGCGCCCAATCTGGCGCCCTATTTCTACGAAGAAGATAATTGGGTAGACGACATGGAATTAGGAGCTGCTTCACTCTTTCAACTCACAGGAGATCAGAAATATTTCACACAATCAAAAAGCTTTGGTTTACAAGAAAAAGTAACGCCCTGGATGGGCAAGGATACTGCCCGTCATTATCAGTGGTATCCTTTTCATAATTTCGGTCATTATGAACTCGCAAAGAAAGCGGATACAAAAACACGAACCGAGTTTATGGGCTTCTATAAGGAGGGGATGCAACGTGTATCAGAAAAAGCAAAACGAAATGGTTTTCTTAGGGGTATTCCTTTTATCTGGTGTTCGAATAACTTAACGACTTCATTTGCAATTGAGTGTTACTTATATAGACAGATAAGTGACGATCAATCATTTACAGAACTAGAACAGGCAAATTTTGATTGGCTTTTTGGATGTAATCCATGGGGTGTGAGCATGGTTTATGGGCTGCCTGAAGGAGGTAATACCCCAAAAGATCCGCATTCAGCATTTACACATCTGAACAATTACCCAATAGACGGGGGCTTGGTTGATGGCCCTGTTTATGGAACAATCTATAAAAGTCTGAGAGGAATAGTATTGTATAAACCCGATCAATATGCAGATTTCCAATCAGATTTGGTCGTTTATCACGATGACTATGGTGACTATAGCACCAACGAACCCACGATGGATGGAACAGCTTCGCTGGTCTATTTGATGGCCGCTAAAGAACATGAGCTAGTTAAGAAAAAGGACAAGAATGGAATAAAAGATATACAAGGAGCCGTGATCCGTGGAAATACCACCAAGAAAACAATAGCACTTGTATTTACCGGTGATGAATTTGCCGACGGAGGTGTATCTATTCGAAGCACATTGAGAAAGCAACAGATTAAAGCTTCGTTTTTCTTTACAGGACGATTCTATAACAATCCTTCTTTTAAATCTTTAATCATTGGTTTAAAAAAAGATGGCCATTATCTTGGAGCCCACTCAGATAATCATTTACTATATTGTGACTGGAGTAAACGTGATAGTCTGCTAGTTTCACAACAACAGTTTAGTGAAGATCTGAAAAACAATTATAGCAAAATGAAAAGTTTTGGCATTGAGAAAAAAGATGCTCATTTCTTTTTACCTCCTTATGAGTGGTATAATAAAAAAGTTGTCGAATGGACTAATGCAGAAGGACTAAAATTAATCAATTTCACACCGGGAACCCGATCGACAGCTGATTATACCTATCCTGAAGTGGCTGGTAATTACGTTGATTCGAAGACAATATATAAATCAATTTTGGATTATGAGTCCACCGATAAAAATGGATTAAACGGATTTATTCTACTATTACATATTGGCACTGATAGTAGACGAAACGATAAATTCTACAATCGGCTTAACGACTTAATTTTAATGTTGAAAGGAAAAGGATATCATTTTGTTCGTGTTGATAAACTATTTTAGAAAACTTAAAACTTATGCACCACTCTTTTATAAAGAAACAATACTTGTCCATCCTAATCCTTCTTTTAAGCTTTCATATCCAATCAGAAGGAGCGGTTATCGATTCACTGCTACTCAATAGAGTGAATTCAATCATCAAAACAGTGCAAAAAAAATATGCACCGGATAAGCGAACAGAAATATTCAACGTTTCTTTTTCGGCTTCCGATTCAACTGTACTAAATATTGAAACAACGAAAGCAGAAGCCATCATTGCACTGAAAGAGAGATTTAAACAACAGAAAATAGTTATTCGCTTAAATGAACAGCTACTGCCTTCGAAAGAAATGGGAAATCAAATTTTGGGAGTGGCTAATTTATCTGTTTGCAATAATCGAATGGAACCGGACAATGATGCTGAAATGGTCACACAAGTAATGTTGGGAACGCCGGTTAAAATCTTAAAGAAAGAGAAGGGGTATTTTCTTGTACAAACGCCTGATCATTATATCTCATGGACAGATGCTGATGGAGTTACCAGAATGGACGAAAATGATTATAATAAATGGATGGCTTCTGATCTGATTGTTTTTTTGAAAGATTATGGACACTCCTTTGAAAAGCCATCACTAAAATCAATGCCGATTTCGGATCTTGTTGCAGGTAACATCTTGAAATTAATTGGAACCAACCACAGTTTCTACAAAGTTTCGTACCCTGATGGAAGGATTGCTTACGTTCCAATAAAGAGCTGTATGCTATTTCAAAAGTGGATCTCTCGACCAAATCCAACCGAGAACGAAATAATAGAGACTGCAAAAACGTTAAATGGAGTACCCTACTTATGGGGTGGCACTTCCATCAAAGGGGTTGACTGTAGTGGGTTTACCAAAACCTGTTATTTCTTAAATGGAATCATCATCCCAAGAGATGCATCACAGCAAGCATTGGTTGGTGAAAAAGTTGATCTCTATGAAAACGACACCGTAAACATAACCAAGTGCCTAAAAAACTTAAAAGCCGGAGATCTTCTTTTCTTCGCGGGAGGGAAGAACAGACATTCAAATCCGAGGGTCACACACACTGCTATCTATATGGGAAATGGTGAATTTATTCAATCTGCCGGTATGGTCAGAATAAACAGTATGGTTCCGACAGCTAAAGCATACGATGACTTTGAATCGAGAACATTGGTTTGTGCCAGAAGGATATTAAGTTCGATCGGAACCACTGAAATAAGTCGTGTTGATCAACATTCTTTTTACAAAACAGCTTCAAAATAAGAGACATGAGCAACAGAAGAGACTTTATTAAGACTGCAGGTGTTTTGACCGGTGCCTCTATCCTTTTTAATACAGCTCCCATATTAGCAAACGAGAACTATAAAAAGGCAGGAACGGGAAAATTAAAGCTACGGTTTAAACCCTACACCTTAAACCTGAAACATGTCTTTACGCTTTCAACCAGTTCGCGAAGCACAACACCTGTTGTACTTACCGAACTTGAATATGATGGCATTATAGGATATGGCGAAGCCTCAATGCCTCCCTATTTAGGGGAGTCGCATGAGTCGGTTTTGAAGTTTCTTTCCAAAGTGGATCTTTCAAGTTTTAACGATCCATTTGAGATAGAGAATATTCTGGGATATGTAGATCTGATTGAACCGGGAAATAAGGCTGCTAAAGCTTCTGTTGATATTGCACTCCATGATTTAGTTGGGAAGATGATGAAGCAACCCTGGTATAAGATT
>JAHEYR010000228.1 GCA_023251485.1 Bacteroidales bacterium | reverse complement strand
ATTTCCAGTTTATGCTGCAGATCTATAGCCTCGAAGTTGATTGTTTTCCGATACCAT
This sequence comes from Bacteroidales bacterium, assembly GCA_023251485.1. Taxonomy (GTDB): domain Bacteria; phylum Bacteroidota; class Bacteroidia; order Bacteroidales; family Cfx3-03; genus Cfx3-03. The sequence goes on along the minus strand of JAHEYR010000228.1, from coordinate 4,292 downwards.
GCGCCTCCGGAATAAGCTCGCAAGCCATCTATCTTCGACCAGTCGCCCAATGTAATAATTCCCTTACCACATTGCTGTTTAAAGTATTGAGGAATGGCAGCCCCACCAGTATAACCAACCTGGTATTCGATTTTCAAAACGACCTGCGAAGTGGCTGTTTTTAGATCCTTTACAGTTAGCTTATAAGAAGTTAGCCCATCAGATGATTTCTTGATTCTCTCTGGTTCCGTGGCAATGCCATCAATCCAAAGCGACACTTTGCCATAAGCGGCAAAGGTAAACGACTGTAATGCAGGAGCTGATTCGAAAGAAAATAATCCTGATGCAACATGCGTTACCGGACTACAATCGAAAGGTAAGACACCTTCATCACCATACCAACACATTGAGATCTGCTGCTTTACGGGGCGAGGTGCATCTGGACGTCTGAAAGCAAGATAGGTTTCGCAAGCTTTATCGTAAACTGCCAGTATCGTATTCGATCCTTTTTTAAGTTGTACGCTTGTGTTGTTAACTGCTGTTTTTGCATTATTGATAAACAACGTTGCAGGTTTTACATCTCCTGCAAGCAAATCATATGTGCCGTCAGATGGCGCCAGTACATTGGTGTAAAGCATGTAGTAGTTGCCTTCCTTTTCACTCGTTCTTTTTAAGGAATACTTATCTTCTGTCAACTTCCCAAGGCGAATAAAGTTATCGTACATCTGTCCTTTGAGTCCGTGGTAACCCTGGTGTCCATAATCGCCTTCCACACCCTGCTGCCATGAAAAACTATAATCTTCCCACTTGTATTTTTCATCGGCAATGGTAACAGCTTCATCCTTACTTTGAGGAATCAGTCTTAGTAAATCAGTCTCTTCAGGCAGTTTTGCTATCGGACCCAGTTTAAGAAATTGTGTTCCAAAAGCACATGTGATTTTCTTCTGGGCCTGGTCATTAGAGCGCTTCTCTCCATTATATTCTTTGTTTTCTTGTAAATACAACTGCCGAACCTGTGCACCCAGCATCTCTTTGGTCGCAGGAAGCTGAAAGTCGCCCCACTCATTATCCAATGAAGGTTTTAATTCAAAAGCCCAGTTGTTATCAATAACAACCTGTTTGGGATCCTTCAAAACATTAATTTCTTTAATAGCTTCGTCGGACTTTGATGCTTCCGGATTGAAAACAATAAGCTGGATTTCTTTATTTATAAGTGGCAAGGAAATTTCCGTACCCTCTGCTGTTTGTTTAGCCTGGTTAGAAAGAGACAGGATCTCGCCGTTCCATGGATTCCAAAGCTGTACAGATCCTTTTGATTTAAAGAAGCATTTTGTGCCTTGAGGCAAATTGTATAAAGCATATACTTCGCGTTTTCCAATTGACCGATGCATTACATAAGGTCGATCTTTAACTTCAGAAAGGATCTTGAAATTCGGGGTATATAGATGTTCAATTGCAGCAAATACTTCACTTTGATCATTGCATCTAACTACGTTCTTGCTTTCCGAAAATATTGAGGCCACTAATTTTGAGACCGCCTCATCGTTGGTTCCATTTTTATCAGTAGCTTCGGGGAGATTGCCTATGTTTACAATAATCCCTCCCGCCTTCTTAAATGCTTCAAGCTTTTTAAGAGTTGAATAACGAACGACTTTCATTGATGGCACTACCACCACTTTATACTTTTCGCCCGAAACCTGTAGCTCTCCATTCTTTGCTTCGGCACGAGCAATAGATTCAAAGTCAATAAAATCGAAATCTACACCTTTATCATAAAGTTGTGTTCCGGCGTCAAAAGCAACTTTGACTGATTTATCACCATCCATATTTGAAACAACCGGTTCGGTAGGATAGATAACAGCGACATCGCATACATGATTTCCTTGTGATAAGGTATATGCTAATCGTTGAACACATTGCATCAATGGGTCAATCTGTTGCCAGTAAGGCATGCGGAAATGGTTGCAAGGAGGTGCCCATTCCCACCAACCACCTTCTGTTGAATAGTATAATCCATGAAAAGATAAGAGGTTATAGCCTGCTACAAAGTTTCCAAAGATGGCATCGGTTACACCAGACGAGGTAGTACCCCATCCACTTCCGTAAAAGCCTTCGAGCCATACACGAGGACGATTATAAAGGTGAGAAATTGAGGAGGCGACTTTTGCTTTAACGATGTCTTTTGCAAGACCCGGCTGGTCTGATCCCGGTCCCTGGTTCCACCGCTGGGTTCTGAAATAATCTCCAAATTCAGCCAGATCTCTTCCTCTCCCGCCATGGTCACAACCAAAGATTAACCCTCTACTCTGATGCCATTCATAAACAGGTTTGAAAAAGTTTTCTTCGCTCAAACCCACTAACACATCATTGTAATCGAGTCTGATTTTGGCTGTAATAGTGCCAATGTTATTATATAATGCATCGAGAAAGGGAACTACATCATACCCTTTTCGTTTTTTGAATTCCGCACGGAAATATTGATCCCACAGGTTCCCATTTACTCTAAAATTGAGCTCATCGGAGAAAAAGAAATCTAACATATGGGAATTAGCAGGAAGTGCCTTTTCGAATTTGTCGAAAAAGTAATGATTATATGCTTTTCCACTCTGGGGATGCATTGGATCGTAGGATGGAATGATCCGATCTTCATTTACACAAGTAATCTTCCATTCCTCATTACCAAAATCATAATTCAATGTACCGTCTTTAACCAACGGCATCAGATCTTTACGGGTTTCCGTCTGCAAAGAGCTATCCGGTTTAACTTTATATGCGGTTACATTTAAAAATCCAACAGGCAGCTTCCAACTGCCCTTCCCTTTTAATAATCTGGATGAACTTTTCAGCACAGCTCCATTCATATCAGGGTATGCTTTCAACGCTTCGTCCATCGCAAAACCTTGTCCAACACCCAATGTATAATCGCTGAGGCTAACTGTCATTCCACGTTTATGCGCTTCTACTGCAAACCACTTAAACAGATCCCACCATGCATCTGAAAAAAGTGCAGGCTTACTCGGATTAGAAAGTCCATACGAAATGCCCCCATGATCTTGATGACTGTAATTTATTTGCAAGCTTGAAATGCCTTTATTCTGCAACTGATTGAGTTGCCATTCTATGCGTTCGCGGGTAAGTGTATCGCCCTGCCACCAATAAAATGGAACATCGCCATATCCTTTGGGTGGGGTTTTAAAACCTGGCAACACATCCATTGAGGGACTACGATCAGGATAACCAACCGGACGAACAGTTTGGGTATAGCCACTCAATTGACTAACCAATAGAATTACAAATAAAGCCTTAAATTTCATTACCTTATATTTAATTAACTCGTTTTAATCATTCCTTTTTAAGTTCTTATACAGGCAGTTTTTTAAATCACAAATATTGCAGGTATAATCACTGTATTTCACATCACTACCAATGCCAATCATTCCACTTACCGATTTGATAGGCTGCATCAGGCAACTATCTGTTAACTGCACAAAATCAAATTGCGAAGAGAAAAGACTAAATAGTTTTTTTTGTTGAGCTACATCCCAGCCACAATAACCCGGACTATAGCGATTGGTTATCTTAAAACCTTCCTGCTTCATTTCCTTTTGAAGCGATTCCTGAATCAGATCCATGCCACTCTCTACTACCAAAGAGCCAAACAGATCATAAACATAGCCCTTCAATAAGTCACCCTCCTGCATATACTGTCTGGAAAGATGATGAATCTCTTCGCCACATGTACAAACGAAAACAGCCACTTTACTACTTCGCTTGAGCATATTGAAGACCACCTTCTTAACATCAAACGAGACATGTTCAATGCTAACTTCGTGTGTGGACTGATGAAAAGAGACTTCGTCAAACAGCTGGTATCCGCCCTGAATATGAAATAACTGATCGCCCTGGTCAAAGAGGCTATCCAGATATTCATGCATCAAAAAAGCATAATCCGAGGAGCCGCCTAACAACGTTATGGCGGCCTCACGGGTTAGTTTTAATTTATTAAACGGAACTGTTTGTATCGCTGTTTGCAATGTTTAGTTTTTATTAAAGTCGGCTATAGCCTGATAAAATGCATCAATATTTTCAAGCTGTACATTGGGTGGTGTATCGCAGCCCGAAGAGATAACGAAATTAGGATAAGTTCTGGTTTTTTCCAACAATTCTATAGTGGAATAATATAATTCTACCGGGGTCTTCATCTTGAATATATTCACAGGATCGAGGTTCCCCATTACGATAATATTGGATGGGATTGCATATCGCTTCCTTGAGGAATGCAATTTAGCAATCCACTCAGTATTATTTATCAT
>JAHEYR010000227.1 GCA_023251485.1 Bacteroidales bacterium | reverse complement strand
GATTATCAATTTGTGCTGAGCCCGCTGCCATCATGAGTGCTAATTCTAATGGCGATAACAATATTGAAATCATCGCTATTGTGGGAGGCTTTAATGAAGATCCTAATCAGGAACCAGCCACTCCGTGTGGAAGGTGTCGTCAAGTGATTTATGAAGCATCTCAGGTTGTTGGGAAAGATATTCAGGTTTATTGTAGTAATCTTAGCTTGTCTAAGGTTCGGGTTACAACAATAGAAGAACTATTGCCGTTTGCTTTTCATTTAAAAGAGGTTTGATTGATTTCTATTGTTAAATTTAAAAACACAGTATCATGGCAATTAAGAAAGTATGGCTTGATGAAAGCGAAAATGAATGTATCTCCTGTGGCGTTTGTGAGATAACTTGTCCAGAAGTGTTCGAAGTTCCTGATAGAATGATCGTCAAGAAAGGAGTGAACTTTAGTGACTTTGAAACAGCAATTCTTGATGCTGTTGAGAGTTGTCCTTCAGCAGTGATAAAGTTTGAATAGCAGGTCTATTGGGTGTATTTGCCTTTCAATGATCTAACAGTTTGTCTATTCGGTTTATGATCTCAATGCAAGCTCTGCTATTATGATAAGGACATTTCCAGAAGCCGACCTTATCCTGACCTTTCATTGGTGAGTTATCTGCGTCTACACCCCAGATCCATTCACCGAATTTATTGTCTTTTAGATGTTTCTTCACAAACCCCCAGGTTTGAATTGAAAGCGTCAGATATTTATTGTTTCGTGTGATTTGGTAAGCATTAAATAAACCAACCATCGCTTCTGCTTGAGGCCACCAATGTTTCTCAGTCACTAAGTGATCTTGTGTCGGTAGATATTCATACCATATACCTCCGGCTTTATCAAGCCCCTCTGAAGCTGCTTCAGTTATAGCGATAGAAATTTGTTTGAATAGATCTATCCAGCGATGATCTTCTATCGCTTCTGCTGACTCTAGCAAGAGCCATGCAGCTTCAATGTCGTGTCCATATGAGACTAAATTTGATTTGACGACCCAGTTCTCATCAAAAAACAGGTCGAGGTGCATTGTCTTCTGATTGATGATGTGGTTGTGAAAAACCTTTAGCAGATTCTGAATTTGAAGTTTCACCTTTGGACTAGGCCATATCTTATATAGATTAGTGTATGATTCGATGCCGTGGAGGTGTGTGTTCATGGTCTTTTTCTCGTTGTCATCTTTCTCACTCAGTCTAAGATCGCCTAGCTCCTTCCAGTCTTGCGTAAATGCTTCAAAATAGCCAAGATTCTTCTTGTCAAAGCTGTGGGCTTCTATTACGTTAAATAAATCGATGGCAAATTCTTTTGCCTTTTCATTTTTAGTGGCCTTATAGAATTCAGCTAACCCATATTGACAAAAGGCTAATCCATAAATCTGTTTCCTTTTGTCTAGTGGTCGGCCTGCTGCATCGACAGTCCAGTACACTCCGCCAAATTCAGTGTCCCTAAAATGGTTTGTGATGAATGAATAGGCTCTGTATGCTAGATGAAGATAGATATCGTTTTTCGTTTGATTATAAGCTGCTGAAAATGTCCAGAGTAAGCGGCTATTCAACACCAGTCCTTTCGATGAGTTGTGATCTATCTCTTCGTTTTCATCGATACGCCCCACGAATCCTTCATTGCTATTGTCGATTGTACGATTTACCCAATAGGTGAGGATAGAATCTAACTCTTGTTTTAATTCGTCTTGATATGATAATAGCTTTTTACTCATGGTGGTTTGGGGTCTTCTCCTTTTTGTTTATTTGTGCTTATTTTCCAGATTCGACTTGATGATCTTTGTCAACGTTTGAACCGATGTGGCTGAACGATAACCATCAGGAGCAGTATTTTTTACATAGTCAACCAGTCTGTCAACCGTCGAGGTCGCAACATGAAGGCGGGTGTCTGACGATGCGTAATAGATGAACACATTGCCATTTTCATCATGAATCCATCCATTACAGAAAACCACGTTGCTAACATCCCCGATTCTTTCATCGCCTTGCGGTGCTATAAAATATCCTCCCGGTTGATACGTTATTTTTGTCAGATCTTTAAGGTCTGTCATGAACATATACAATACATAACGTAATCCTGCGGCGGTATTTCGAACCCCATGTGCAAGGTGTAACCATCCCTCCTTCGTTTTTATAGGAGCAGGACCTAATCCGTTTTTTGACTCATAGATCGTGTGGTATAGTTTGTTCTGGATGATCGTTTCATTTTCAATGATCGGATTTAACATCGAATCACAAAGCCCAAATCCAATGCCACCACTGTTGCCTGCTTCAATAAATCCATCTTGCGGACGGGTATAGAATGCGTATTTGCCATGATGAAACTCAGGGTGTAATACTACATTGCGTTGTTGTGGCGATTTTGTTTTAAGATCGGGTAAGCGTTCCCAGTTCTTTAAATCTTTAGTCCTTATGATACCGCATTGTGCGACAGCTGAAGTCTGATCACCTAATGTCGCTAATGGGTCACGACGTTCCGTACAGAAAAGACCATAGATCCAGCCATCTTCATGTTGAACTAAACGGATATCGTAAACATTGGTGTCGGGTTCATCCGTTTCAGGGAGTGTGATTGGGTAATCCCAGAATCTGAAATTATCGATTCCATTGTCGCTTTCTGCACATGCAAAAAAGGATTTCCGATCAGTGCCTTCAACGCGTGCAATAACGATATATTTGTTGTTTAGTTTTATGGCACCGGCATTGAAAACGGCATTTATTCCAAAACGTTCTTGTAAGTAAGGATTGTTTTTTTTGTTTAAATCATATCTCCAATAAATTGGAGTGTGCAGGGCTGTTAAAACAGGGTATTTATAACGACAGTATATTCCATTATCAGATTCAACTTTCTCATTCGGGCATGCAATAAGTTGATCATATTCTTTTGAGAGATGATTTAATCTGTCTTCAAATGTGTTCTCTGTCATGTTATTTCTTGTTAGGTTGGTCTTTAATATATTTGTTAAACCCTCAATGTTACAGGCTATAATACGGTTATCCATCATCGTGTTTTATAAGGAATGATGTAGTGATTCAAAGACAAATTATAGCTGTTTTGAGGTGACCTTTGATATAAAAGGCAGGTCAAAAGTAAATTCTTTTTTCTGCACAGAGTAGTTCAAAAATGACAGATTCGAGTATATTTTTGACCTAACTTTATTGGTTTTGAATTTCCTCGTTGTTAAAATACTGAGAAATATGAAGGAAGAAATCGATGTATTTATGAACATAATGATTCAATTTTGACTTATTGTTATATATTTGTACTTAGTTGGTTTTAAATTTATTTGAATCTTTGTTTTAGTATTTAGGCGATGAAAGAAGAAACTTTGAAAGAAATCATACCCATAACACTAAATGATTGCTATACAATCTTGTCGAGGGTTAAAACTGATTTTGATTTTCCTTTACATTATCATGATGCATTTGAATTAAATTATCTCAGAAATACAAAAGGAGCAAAGCGAATTATCGGGAGCCATATGGAGGAGATTGATGACGAGGAGTTAGTCTTGGTTGGTCCCAATCTGGAACACGCATGGTTTAAAAATAACTGTATGAATAAAGATGGGCAGGAAATCACACTCCAGTTTCATCGCGACCTGATTGATGATAAGCTGCTTAATCGGACACAGCTTCATTTTATTAAAAATTTATTTGAGCTATCATATCGTGGAATCCTTTTCTCAAAAGAGACGACAAGGCAAATTCGTCCCCGGATAATAAGTTTAAGCGAGAAGAAAGGATTTGATGGTGTTTTAGAGCTCTTCTCTATTTTACACGACCTGTCGATTTCTAGAAATATGCGGATTCTTTCTGATAAGACAATTCATCAGGAATCACATACATACACCAGCAGAAGAATTGAGAAGGCATTGGATTATATGAACAAGAACTTCGATAAACATATTACGCTTGCAGCAGTTTCAAAGATTGCCAATATGACAGAGGCCCCCTTCAGCCGGTTCTTTAAAAGTAAGACAGGTTCTAACTTTGTGGATAGTTTGAATGAAATAAGAATCAGTCACGCGACAAAGATGCTGATTGAAACCTCCCAGATGATTTCAGAGATTGCCTATCAGAGTGGATTTAATAGTATGGCAAACTTCAATAAACTCTTTAAACGGAAAAAAGGACTTACACCTAAGGAATACAGAGATAGCTATCATCAATCAGCTGAGCAAAGGGTGTTTATATAAACAAAAAAGACCGTCCTTTAAAAGACGGTCTTTTTTGTTTGATGAATGAATGTTTGTTATTGTTGAATTCTCATTTTATAGAATGAACGATAAACAAAGTAAAGAGCAATTACAAAGAAAATAGTTCCAACGATTGGAGCAA
>JAHEYR010000226.1 GCA_023251485.1 Bacteroidales bacterium | reverse complement strand
TTCTCTGAAAAAAATTCTAAAGTTGTTAATAGATTATTAAAATTTTTAAAGAGGTTGCTGTTTGTTAAATTGAATTGCTATTTTAGCAAATCCATATCTCGAAATCATTTATCTTTATAAGATGTATAATATCAGGTTAATATTTATCCTTGGGCTGGTTTTTTTGTGCTCTTTTCAGCAAATTGTTGCTCAGGTTAATTATTTAAATCGTTTGGAGTTAAACGATACCTCTAAAATAGATCTTCCCCGTTGGGAAAAAGAAGGCACTGCATTAAAAGTCACCTTTGGCTCTGTCGACGAAACCTATCGACGAAACTGTGTGCCTGAAGCAGGCCTCACGCCTCAAGTTAAATTAACTGCATGGAAAGGGGAGAGGGTCAATTTACAGATAGTGGTTTGGTCGCTTCAAAACCTTAAAAATATTACCATCATACCCAAGGATCTTTCATTTAAAAAGAATAAGATTTCGCACGAAGCTATCAATGTATATCCGGTTCGTTATGTGTTGACTGATTTGTATTTGGATGGTTGTGGCTATCGCAAAAACGATACGATTCCTTTTTCTCTGGCTCCTGATATGCTGGATAATAATGATACATTTTCTATCACCGGAAAATCTGCTCGTCCTGTTTGGATATCTATCAATGTCCCGGCAGATGCTAAACCCGGTGTATATAATGGTGCGATTGAGATTAAAGCAAAAGGACGATTTAAACGTCGTCTTCGCTATACGTTGGATGTGCAAAACCGCGTACTTTCCAAGCCTGCCGAATGGCGTTTTCATCTCGATCTATGGCAGCATCCCTGGTCTATCGCGCGTGTAGAGAAGGTAAAGCCCTGGTCTGAAGAACATCTTGAGGCGCTTCGTCAAAACTTGACGATGCTTGCTGAAGCCGGACAAAAATGTATAACTACAACAATCATTAATGATCCATGGGGTGGACAAACTCTTGATCCTTACGGAAGTATGGTTGAATGGCGCAAAACTACGGATGGAAGTTGGATATACGACTTTACACTCTTCGACCAATGGGTTGAATTAGCGATGAGTTGTGGCATTAAAGAACAGATAAATTGTTACTCAATGATTCCATGGTCGAATGCATTTCAGTATTTCGACGAAGGATCCAACAGTTTAAAAGTCTTGAAAGCAGAACCCGGATCCGAGGCCTTTAATGCTCATTGGCGACCCTTTTTGCTGGCGTTTAGAGAACATCTTCAAAATAAGGGATGGCTCAATATGACTTGTATTGCAATGGACGAGCGCAAGCTAAATGATATGCTCAGCATGATCAATCTGTTAAAGGAGACTACTCCTGAATTGAAAATTGCTTTTGCGGGAAACGTTCATCCTGAATTAGTTAATGATGTATATGACTTGTGCACTTTCATCGATCCTGCTATTGACTCGGGGGCATTAACCCAACGATTAAAAAAACAATGGCCGTCAACATTTTATGTTTGCTGTTCTAAACCACAACATCCTAATAACTTCACTTTTTCGCCTACTGCTGAAAATACACTCATGGGTTGGTATGCCGCCGCCGCAGGATATAATGGCTTTCTACGATGGGCTTTCAATAGCTGGGGCAAAGATCCGGAACGGGATTCTCGCTTCACTGCCTGGCCGGCAGGTGATACTTATTTAGTCTATCCCGGTGCCCGAAGCTCCATCCGGTTTGAACGATTGAGAGAGGGAATTCAGGATTTTGAGAAAATCAGAATACTTCGTGAGGCACTACAAAAGGAGGATAGTGAAACGGCTAAGGCTAAATTAGCACGACTTTCTTCGCAGTTGAAAACATTCACGTTGACAAACGTAACCGCTGATAGTGCTGCTGATCTAGTCAATGATGCAAAAAAACTTTTAAACGAATTATCAAAGTAATAAACCACCCCTTTCTTATGATAAACAGAAAATTATTCTGCTTAGGACTAATTGGACTTGTATTCAGCTTCTCAGGTTGTAAAACACCTGTTAAAACGAATCTCGGGCACAACTCCACGCTTATTCCAGCTGCTGCTTCTGAAGAGCAGATTGTAAAACTAGCTGCAAATGTAGCCCCATCGCCTCGTCAATTATCATGGCAGGAGATGGAGTTCACCGCATTCTTTCATTTTACAGTAAATACTTTTACCGATCGTGAGTGGGGTGAAGGAACAGAGAACGAATCTGTATTTAATCCAACGAATCTTGATGCCAGGCAATGGGTTAAAACTGCTAAAGATGCTGGCATTAAGCTGGTTATTTTAACTTGCAAACACCATGATGGATTTTGCCTATGGCCCAGCAAGTTTACGGAACACAGTGTAAAAAATAGTCCCTACAAAAATGGCAAGGGCGATGTGGTGAAAGAGGTTGCCGAAGCATGCAAGGAGCTAGGAATGAAGTTTGGCGTTTATGTTTCGCCCTGGGATCGCCACGATAAAAGCTATGGCGACTCACCGGCTTATAATCTCCACTTTGAAAATCAGTTAACCGAACTCCTCAGTAACTATGGAGATATTGCCGAAGTATGGTTTGATGGTGCTTGTGGCGAAGGAGCGAATGGAAAGAAACAAGTCTACGATTGGAAATCATATTATTCTATTATTCGTAAACTTCAACCCAATGCGGTGATTGCTGTGATGGGACCTGATATCAGATGGGTAGGAACGGAAAGTGGGTATGGTCGCGAAACGGAATGGAGTGTTGTTCCTGCCTCTGCCCAAAGCGTAGAAGACATTTCGGCCAACTCTCAACAAAAAGCCGGTGATGGTGCATTTGTGCCTGCCGGAGATATGCAAGTACCTGATCTGGGTAGTCGCTCTGTTATTTCTACGGCAAAAGGTTTGGTTTGGTATCCTTCGGAGGTTGATGTATCCATTCGTCCGGGTTGGTTCTACCACGCTACCGAAGACCTGCAAGTTAAATCGCCTGAAACACTTCTTGATATCTATTTTAGTAGTGTGGGGCGTAATTCGTTATTATTACTCAATATACCTCCAGATCGAAGAGGTTTATTGCATGAGAATGATGTTCGTAACTTAACGCTATTTAGAAAGGCTGTGGACGATATTTTTGCTACAAACTATTTAAGTGGTGCTAAAATCAGTTCAGATTCACAACTCGGAAAACAAAAAGCTGAGCTTTGCATCGACAACGAGATTAAAACATGGTGGGCGGCAGCAGCCGATAAATCTACTGCAACCCTGGATCTTCAATTAGCCGGTACGAAAACCTTTAATGTTTTGATGCTTCAGGAGAATATTCAAATTGGACAACGCATCGAACAGTTTGTGTTGGAAGGATGGATCAACGGGACATGGCAAAAACTGACTGAAGGGACTACTGTTGGCTATAAACGACTCATCAGATTTAATACGGTAACAACCGATAAGGTGCGGCTGCGTATTTTGAAATCGCGTTTAAATCCAACGCTTTCATCATTTGGCCTCTATTTGAATTTGCCTGAGGTGAAAATCACACCACAAACTGCTGCCTTTACAGATAAAATTGAAGTAAGTATGGCGACGAATGATCCGAATGCTTCGGTTTACTACACCCTCGACGGCTCTGAACCTGATTCAAAATCATTACTTTATAGCAACCCCATAACGTTGGAGAAGCAGACAAATGTTAAGGCTGTCGCTATTCGCAAAGATGGAGTTCAAGGCTTTGTCAGGTCTTCAATCTTTTCAAAATCAAAATATGGTATCAGTTTAAAGAATGCTCCCGATCCAAAATATATGGGTGGAGGTCCTTTAGGTTTGGTAGATGGTATAAAAGGTGGATTTAGCTGTGCAGATGGTCGATGGACTGGCTTTAACGGTACAGACATGGAGGCCATTATCGACTTAAAGGAAAATGTATCGATGAAAAACATCTCCGTGGGCCTGTTACAGGATACTAAATCATGGATTTTCTTTCCTTCAAAGGTTGAAGTCTTCCTCTCCTATGACGGCATTACTTATACTTCTGTCGGTTTCGAAGATATTGCTGCTGCTTCCGAAAACAAGTCTGCTGAGCGGAAAGATGTAAACATTACATTTTGTGCTCGTGAGGCTCGTTTTGTAAAGGTTGTGGCGCATAATTTCGGACGGATTCCACAATGGCATGATGGTAGGGGAGAACCCGCCTGGTTAATGGCTGATGAAATTACTTTTGAATAATAAACTGAAATATGAATAAACCTATACTGAAACTTATCGTGGTTGCATTGATGCTAATCGCTCAATTCAAACCCGTTGTTGCCCAGACCGATGAGTCTGCCGATCAGAAAGCTAAGCGTATGCAGTGGTTTAAAGATGCAAAACTGGGTGTCTTTATTCACTGGGGTATATATGCTGTAAATGGTATTGATGAATCGTGGTCGTTTTACAACAACTACCTTTCATATGATGATTATATGAAA
>JAHEYR010000065.1 GCA_023251485.1 Bacteroidales bacterium | reverse complement strand
ATCCTTCTTAAAACGAATTTTTGGTTTTTATGTATTTGAGCTCACTATCAATAAACACAAAAGCGGCATTATCTTTTTAAGGATAATGCCGCTTTTGTGTATTAATGTATTGATTGGGTTAGCCTTCCAGAATTGCTTTGATAATACCGGAGATGGTTTTGTTATCAGCTTTCCCGGCTAGTTCTTTTGATGCAGCGCCCATTACCTTACCCATATCTTTGGGCTCTTTAGCACCAACGCGGATTATGATAGCACTAATGATTGTTTTCACCTCTTCTTCGCTCATTTGAGCAGGAAGATACTTTTCAATGATTGCTGATTGAAACAACTCTTGATCTGCTAAATCCTGACGCCCTTGTTCAACATAGATGAGCGCAGATTCTTTGCGTTGCTTAACGAGTTTCTGAAGCATTTTCAGCTCAACAGATTCAGGAATCTCACCGCTACTTGCATCTTTACCCGTCTTCTCGAGAAGTAAGGCTGCTTTAATAGCACGTAAAGCTTCGAGTTTCTCTTTATCTCTGGCAAGCATGGCTTGCTTTATATCGTCGTTGATGAGCTTTTCCAGTTCCATAGTATTATTCATTTAATAGTTATAACCAAACGATTGTTGGGTCATTAATCGCCCTTAAAGCGGTATTAATTAATCAGCTTTATCGTGTAGGTACGGATTGTTTGTTCTGATTTCTATATTGTTATTCGCATCAGGTGTTAATGTTGAGCGAGAGATATTGAAAGAATCGGCAGCAGGTGTTTCTTTCAATTCAACATTTTTTCTGAGATAAGCCGGTTGATTCTCCAGCTCTTCTATTGATGCATTGGTTCCATTTACGCTAAAGCTTTTTAAGCGCGATACACGGTCGGCAGCTCTACGTTCGATAGAACCTTCAAGGTCGATAAACGGTTCGTTTAAAGGGTGCTTGATTTGGGGCTCAATCCTTTCGGTGTGCTGTGATGTAGCCGGATTATTTATGGACGCGCTAGGCTCTGAAACCATAGGGTTTGACAGCACTGCTTTTTGATGTTCAACCGAAGAATCAAGGTTGAAAAGCGTTGGATTTACCGATGCTGCGGTTTGTGAAGTCTGCGAAGCCATCGGTTGAACGATCTCCAGTGTAGGACGTCTCTCCGAAATCTGACCATCAGCAGTTTTGGTAAACACCGTAAAATCGGTTTCTTCTTCTACCTTTTCGGGTTGGATTGGTTGATTCTTTGGTGTATCGTATAGGGTGCCAATAATATTAGCACCGTCATTTCCATGACGTTTGGTGATGAAACCTGTAGCAATAAGCGTAACACTGATCATGTTTCCTAATGCTTCGTCGGTGCCATTACCCCAAATAATTTCAGCCGTCGAGCCGGCTTTTTCCTGTATGTAATCAGTTATTTCGGTTACTTCATCCATAGAAATCTCTTCGTCACCTGATGCGATATACAGAAGGATATTAGAAGCACCTTCAATATTATTGTCATTCAATAACGGAGAGGTCAGTGCCATCTCTACAGCCTGATGTGCACGGTTTTCGCCTTCTGCAAGACCTGATCCCATGATAGCAACACCACTATCCTTCATTACGGTTTTTACGTCTTCGAAGTCAACATTGATGTAACCTGTTACGGTGATGATTTCAGCTATTCCTTTAGCCGCAGTGGTGAGGATGTCATCAGCTTTGCTAAAGGCCTCGCTCAGTTTTAGATTGCCATATTGCTCCCGTAGACGGTCGTTGCTGATGATCAGCAGGGTGTCTACATACTTTCTGAGTTCTTCAATTCCGGCTTCAGCTTGCATGCGACGTTTGCGACCTTCGAAGGCAAAAGGAATCGTTACGATACCTACTGTTAGAATTCCAAGCTCGCGAGCAACAGAAGCTAAAACAGGTGCACCACCCGTTCCGGTACCACCACCCATCCCAGCGGTGATAAACAGCATCTTGGTGTTGGATTCGAGAAGTTCTTTAATTTGCTCAATATTTTCGAGTGCAGCTTCTTTTCCTACCGAAGGAATGGAGCCGGCACCTAATCCTCTTGATCCAAATTGCACTTTGGTTGGGATAGGGCTAGATGATAGCGCTTGGGAGTCTGTATTGCAAAGGATAAAGTCTACTCCCTTGATTCCCTGTTTGTACATGTGTGTAACAGCGTTACTCCCGCCACCACCAACACCGATGACTTTTATGATGGATGATTGATTTTTGGGCAAGTCGAATTTCAGCATATCTGACATATTTTCTAATTTCTAAAGTTAAGCTGAAACCTAATATTGTGAATGGTTTCAGTCATTATTTTTTGCAAAACTTATTAACAGTTGATTGTTCAAATCTTTTTATTTTACTTCATCTTTTGGAGCGATGATATCAATAAGCGATTTGATAAATCCATTGGATTTTTGAGGCTTTATTTTTTCGGTCTCCGATTGCTCATTCATTTGTGTGTAATGAGAGTTCGTGCTTTCTAATCCCATGAGAACTAATCCAATACCAGTTGCAAAAGCTGGCCCTAATAGTTCGGGAGCCGTCTCTTGTGCCAGATGTTCGCTTGGAAAACCAATGCGCGTATCTAGTCCTGTCGTGTATTCGGTAAGCTGGGGAAGGTGTCGTAACTGGGAGCCACCACCTGTTAAAACGATGCCGGCACCTAATTTTTTCTCAAATCCGGAGTTTTTAATCTCGAAATATACCTGCTCAATGATCTCTTCCATGCGTGCCTGGATGATATTTGCAAGGTTATGGAGTGATATTTCTTTAGCGGCTCTTCCTTTTAATCCGGGAATGGAGACTAATTCGTCCGCTCTGTTCTCTTTTGCAAGGGCAGATCCGAATTTGATTTTTAAGTCTTCGGCTTGTTTCTTTAAGATGGTACAACCTTCTTTAACATCTTCGGTGATGATTTCACCTCCAAAAGGAACAACGGCGGTATGGCGGATAATTCCATTGTAAAAGATGGCGATGTCTGATGTGCCTCCACCAATGTCAACGAGGGCAACACCAACTTCTTTTTCATCATCGCTCAATACAGCCCGTGATGATGCATGGGGCTCTAAAATGAGCCCTGAGACATCAAGTCCTGCTTTCGCAACACATTTCAGGATGTTTTTTGCTGCAGTAGTTTGAGCCGTAATAATATGAAAGTTAGCTTCAATTTTACTTCCCATCATCCCTTTGGGTTGAGTGACGCCGGGTTCTCCATCGATAGTGTATTCTTGTGGAGTGACACTAACGATTTCATCGCCCGGATTCATGGCCAGCTTATACATGTCAGCAGTGAGCTGATCTAGTTCCTCCTGGGTGATTTCGGTGTCGCTATTCTGACGAATTCTGTTGCCACGATGCTGCATACTTTTAATATGCTGCCCGGCGATGCCCACATAAACTGCCCGGATGTCAACCTTCGCCTTTGCGCCAGCTTCTTTAATGGCTTCCTGTATGCTGGCTACCGTCTTATCAATGTTGATAACAACACCGCGTTTGACACCTGAAGATTCGGATTTTCCATATCCCAAGATCTCCAACTTATTATATTGGTTCCATCGGCCAACAATTGCTGCAATTTTGCTGGTGCCAATATCAAGACCTACAATAATATCTGAGTTATTCATCTGTGGTTATTTTTTAGAACAAACAATCTGGTTTTTATACTTTAAGCTAATTGTGGCGTATTTATTCCATCCACCTTTTGTCGTTGCTGAATGATAAAAGGCTTTTAGATACGTAAATTTTTCATCCATCCGATCGATGTCACCAAATTGAATAATCTGGTCACCAACTTTCGGGATGATTTCAATTTCATTCCTTTGGTTAATGAATATCTCCTCTACAAATGCCTTTAGAAAATCGTTTTTGTTGATAAACTGTGCCAATTTGTAAATTTTAAATAAAGGATTTGATGCTAACTGTGTTGAATCTGTCGCGGGATCAGTTAATTTGAATCGGTTCTCCTCAGTGTACTGTTGTGCAATGAAGCCGTTTGCTGTAATTAATCGTGAAGCGGTTCCATTCAAAACAGGAAGTAGTACCCCCTCTTTATCAATGTAGAAGCTATTTCCGTCCTGATTGAAGACACGGACAAGCGCCTCTCTCTGTTCCAATGATATCCTTAATATTCCATCAATGCTTGTCTTTACATCGACATGTGCAGCATAGGGGTGTTTTTCGATGGCTTTCTTTAATGCAGGAATATCAATTTTGTCAATGGGTTGGTTTTCAATATGCCCTGCCTTTTCTGCAAGATCCCGAACCTGTTTCTCTGTGATAAAGTTATCGGCATCATTATACCGTATATTAATGCTGAGCTCCTTGCACATCGTTTGCTTATGTACGGCGCTTACAGCAACAACCAAACCGACCAATCCTCCTAAAACGAGAATAGTCGTTATGATTAACAGTATTTTTTTTGCCTTCTTCATCTTGTTATAATGCTTTTTCGATAATTGGAACAGACTGATCAATATCGCCTGCTCCCAGTGTTAATAGTAATTCGGGTTTTAAAGATTTGAGTAAATCGATAAGATCATCTTTACTGCAAATTTGCTTATGTGTTTTCGTTATTTTATTCAGCAGCATCTCTGAAGTAATACCCTCAATCGGTAGTTCGCGGGCCGGGTAGATATCGAGGAGAATAATCTCGTCGAGCAACTCTAGGCTTTTTGCAAAGTCATCTGCAAAGTCTCTGGTGCGGGTAAATAGATGTGGTTGGAAAACACCTGTTATCTTTTTGCCTTGATAAAGATGTTTTACAGAATTAATACATGCTTTTAATTCTTCAGGATGGTGTGCGTAGTCATCAATATAGATCAGATCTTCTCTGTTGATTCGTACATCAAATCGGCGACGGACTCCGGAAAAGCTTAACAGACCTTTTCTGATTTCATCAGGAGTGGCTCCGGCCAAAAAAGCTGCTGCAGAAGCTGCGATAGCATTCTCAACATTGAATAACCCCGGTTGTCCTAATACAACATCCTTCATTTCAGTGCCATTTAAGATGAGATCAAAAATGTAATGACCTTTTTGGATGGCTAAGTTTTTAATATAGAAATCGGCTTGCTGATCGAGAGAATAGGTGTAGACTTTTATCCCGGGACGTTGTATTACATTAAAGACTAACCCTTTTTTTATGATTAGCTGCCCGCCGGGTTTTATCTGACCGGTAAACTGGGTGAAAGTATCTTTTAGTGCGAGAATATTTTTATAAATATCAAGATGGTCGGCATCAACTGATGTGATTACGGCAATCTGTGGAAACAGTTGTAAGAAGGATCGATCATATTCATCAGCTTCAACAACGACCCATTCGCTTTTAGGAGATAAGAGCAGGTTGCTGTCATAGTTTTTTGAGATCCCCCCCAAGAATGCATTAACCTTGTTTGAGGTTTGCTCCATCAGATGTGCGGTGAGCGTAGTTACCGTTGTCTTCCCGTGGGTTCCGGCTATACCGATCGTTTTATATCCGGATGAGATTAAGCCTAATACTTGCGATCTCTTTAAAATAGGATAACCATTATCTAAAAAGAATTGATATTCAGTGTGTTGTTTTGGTACGGCAGGGGTGTAGACAACCAAATCAATTCCATCAGGAATCAGATCTTCGTCTTCATGATAATGAATTTGCATACCCTCTTTTTCCAACTCCTGGGTTAGAGGGGTAGATACTCTATCGTAACCATAGATAGAACATCCGCGGCTTTTAAAGAAACGGGCCAGGGCACTCATTCCGATGCCACCTATTCCTAGAAAATATACTTTATTTACCTGCTCAATATTCATAATCTTAGGCTTTAATAATTTGTAATGCTCTTTCTGCAATCATCGCTGCCGAGTTTGGGATAGCCATCATTTTTATCGATGCTGCCATTAAGGTTTGCTTCTGGCCATCCGCTAATAAAGAAGCTATTTCTGTGGTTATATTTTGGTGAACCATTGTATCGGGAAGCAATATTGCTGCATTCTTTTCTTTCAGTGCTTGTGCGTTTTTTGTTTGATGATCTCCTGCTGCAAATGGAAAAGGTACCAGGATGACCGGTTTCCCAACTCTGCACAACTCTGAGATTGCGATGGCACCTGCTCTTGAAACCACTACAGTGGCAGCTTCAAATGCAAGGTTGATTTCATTGATGAAGTCGAAGACCTTTATTCCATCGTAATTGAGTTTGGCGACATTATTTTTTGCTGTTTGGAGATAATTAACACCTGTTTGCCAAATAAGCTGTATTTGATTTTTCTTAAAGAACTCCAGATTTGCAGTGATAGCCTGATTGATACTGCGCGCTCCCTGACTCCCGCCTACCACAAATATCACCGGTTTTTGATGATCCAGACCGAAAGCTGCATAAGCTGTTGCTTTATCAGCTTTTTCCATGAATATCTCTTCGCGGATAGGATTGCCTGTTAATAGGATTTTATCTTTTGGGAAATAGATCTCCATTCCTTCAAAGGCTGTACATATACAAGCTGCTTTTCGCCCGAGGATTCGATTTGTCACACCCGGGAAATTATTTTGTTCTTGTATGAGAATCGGTATTTTAAGCCATGTTGCCGCTCTGAGTATCGGTCCACTTGCGTATCCACCGGTACCGATGACGAGATCGGGTTTGAATTTGGTGATGATGGATAACGCTTTTATCATTGAAACCAGTAGCTTGCAAGGAAACAATAAGTTAGAAGCAGAGAGTTCTCTCTTAAATCCGCTGATCCAAAGACCGATGATAGGAAATCCATAACGAGGAACTTTCTCCATCTCCATCCTTCCTTTGGCTCCTACAAAAAGGATATCAGCATCAGGGACAATTTTCTTAAATGCTCCCGCAATGGCAAGTGCAGGGAATATGTGCCCGCCTGTTCCTCCTCCACTGATGATAACTTTTAATTTACGCTCCTGCATATTCATCGTCTGTATCATTTTCTGTTTCGTCCTGACTATGTTCTTCGATGTACCTGCTTACGCTTAGGATGATTCCAATCGAAATACAGGTGAACCATATAGAGGTTCCACCCATACTCACTAATGGTAACGGCTGTCCGGTTACAGGCATTAAATCGACAGCAACAAGCATATTTACTAGAGCCTGAAAAGTGAGGCTGAAGCTTAAGCCGATTGCTAAAAGTGCTCCGAAGGTATGTGGAAATTTCACCACCAATCTATACCCTCGGGTGAATAAGATGATGTAAAGTCCTAATATAAAGAAACCACCGACTAGTCCAAATTCTTCAATGATAATTGCAAAAATGAAGTCAGAATAGGGATGTGGTAAAAAGTTCTTCTGTGTTCCATTACCAGGCATTTTACCAAAGAATCCGCCCGAAGCAATTGCTATTTTTGATTGTTCAACCTGAAATTTATCACTTCCTTCACCACCCATAAATGTTACTACACGGTTTTGCCATGTCCCTATTCGTCCGCCAATATGAGGGGTGTATTTTGCAATCGCAATAAATAGTATAAAGGCAACTATTCCGGCAGCACCTAAGTAAAATAGATATTTTATGTTTACACCACCGATATAGATTAACACCAGACTGGTGATAAATATGATGGCAGCTGTTGATAAGTTACTTGGAAGGATGAGCAACACAATGATTCCAATACGTATGAGAATAGGAATAAATGTTTTCTTAAAGTCGGTAATTGAGTCTTGTTTCTTTGTGAGGAATTTGGCAACTAAAATGATCAGGGCCAATTTGGCAACGTCAGACGATTGAAATGATACATTTAGAACCGGAATTGTAGCCCAACGACTTGCCTCATTGATAGTACTCCCGAAAACTAATGTATAAAACAATAACAAGATACTGACGACAAAAAGTATATTTGCTATTCGTGCAAAGAAGGTATAATTGATTTTATGGGACAAAAACATAAGCGCTCCGCCCATGAGTAGGATGAACAGGTGTTTCAGAATATAGTATTCCGTATTTCCATGTTGAAAGCGATAGGCCAACGTTCCTGTTGAGCTATACACTGCCAGCATTGAAAAAACAGACAGAAATAGAACGACAATCCAAATTACTTTGTCGCCCTTGAAATTACTTAATATGGTCTGAAGTCTATTCATTTAATATGGTTAATTACAGATTATGAACGGCTTGCCTGAAAGCAATGCCTCTTTCTTTATAGTTAGCATAGCGATCAAAACTTGCACAAGCTGGTGATAGTAAAACAACATCGTCTTTCTCTCCAATTGAATAAGCATAATTTACAGCATCTTCCATCGTTTTGATTTCGACAATTGTTTTGACGAAAGGAGAAAATAATTCGATAAACCGATTGTTGTTTTCTCCAAGACAAATAAGTGTTTTTACCTTTCTCTTCACTGATTCAAATAATCTGGAGTAGTCGTTTTTATGATCATTACCCCCTGCAATCCAGATTATAGGTCTGTTATATTCTTCGATGGCAAACCATGCACAATTTACGTTGGTAGATCTTGAATCGTTTACAAATTCGATTCCTGCTATATTTGCTACCGACTCTAAACGGTGTTCTTCATCTTGGAAATCGGAAAGACATTGTTTGATAGAATCTTTACGAATTCCAATCAGGCGATCTGATACGCTTGCTGCCATAGATTTGTGGATGCTGCTTTTCCCTTGTAAGGCAAGTTCTTCTAAAGTCATACGATTGTTTTATTTTGAGTGGGTTACCTGATTTTTAGCGTGATAATGGTAAAAACAGCCAGCATAATTCCAACAATAAAAAAGCGTTGAACTATTTTCGGCTCTTTATATCCAAGTTTTTGATAATGATGATGTAAAGGTGACATTCTGAAAATCCTTCGTCCTTCACCAAACCGGATTCGGGTATATTTAAAATAATACACCTGTAGGACAACGGATAGGTTTTCAACTACGAAGATTCCACACAAGATGGGGATTAGCAGTTCCTTACGAATGAGTATGGCGAAGGTCGCAATAATGCCTCCAATAGCAAGGCTTCCGGTATCGCCCATGAATACTTGCGCAGGATAGGTATTGTACCATAAGAAGCCTACACAGGCTCCAACAAAGGCACTGATGAAGATTGTCAGCTCACCGGTATTCGGGAGAAACATAATATTAAGGTAATCAGCAAAAACTATATTACCCGAGACCCAGGCAAGTATACCTAGTGTGGATCCGATGATCGCCGAGGTCCCTGTCGCTAAACCATCCATCCCATCGGTGAGGTTCGCTCCGTTTGATATGGCTGTGATGATGAAGATGACTACCAGTGTGAAGATCAACCATTCATATCTTTTATATCCATCTCCCATAAAAGAGATTAACTTAGAATAATCAAACTCATTGTTTTTAAAAAATGGGATGGTCGTTTTTGTCGATTTCTTTGGAATAGGGGAGAACTTCACAATGTGACTACTTGCTCTTTCAAATAGTGTAACTCCATTAACCGGTCTGTCTTTAGCTTCAGGGAATTTTTCACGAATAACAATTCCCGGATGGAAATACATGCTAACACCTATCACTATACCTGCAATAACTTGTCCTGCTATTTTGAATTTGCCGGCTAATCCTTTTTTGTCTTTCTTGAAAACTTTAATATAATCGTCTAAAAAACCAATAAGTCCTAACCATACGGTTGTGAATATCATTAATATAATATAGATATTGTCAAGTTTTGTAAATAATAATACCGGGACTAGAATAGCGCCTAAAATGATGAGCCCTCCCATTGTAGGGGTTCCTTCTTTTTCTTTCTGTCCATCCAACCCTAAATCACGAACTGTTTCTCCCACTTGTTTGCGTCGTAGAAAGTTAATAAGCGATTTGCCAAAAAGCATGGATATGGTCAATGAAACAATGATTGCTAATGCTGCCCGGAATGAGATATATTGAAACATCCCTGCTCCGGGAACATTAAACTCTTTGTGTAAATAAATGAATAGATAATATAACATATCTTATTGTTTTTCAGCGATTGTTAAAAATTCTCTTATTACCTCTTTATCGTCAAAATGATGTCTGATACCATGAATCTCCTGGTACTTCTCATGTCCTTTTCCGGCAATTAGAATTATATCACCGGGAAGAGCCAACGCACAGGCAGTTTTGATGGCCTCTTTTCTGTTGACGATAGTGAGTGTTTTGCGCGAAGCTGTTGCATCAATTCCTTGTTGCATGTCAGCCAGAATAACTTCAGGATCTTCAGAACGTGGATTGTCGGATGTCAGGATTACTCTGTCGCTTTTATCAGCTGCAATTTTAGCCATTACAGGACGTTTTGTTTTATCACGATCTCCACCACATCCAACTACGGTGATAACCTGCTCATTGCCGGTTCGTAATGTGTCAATTGTGTTTAAGACATTTAATAGTGCGTCAGGCGTGTGAGCATAATCAATGATGCCAATAATTCTATTCGTCGATTTTACATAATCAAAGCGGCCCTCAACAGCTGTTAATGCACTCATAGCCGTTAAAACCTCTGCAGGATTTTGGTTAAGTAAAATTGCTGTGCCATAGATGGCCATTAAGTTGTACGCGTTGAAATCGCCAACCAGCCTAAACCATACATCGTTTCCATCAATATTGAGTTGGAGACCGTCGATCCGGTTCTCTACGATTTTTGCTTTGAAATCAGACAGGGTTCTAAGCGAATAGAATTTGCGATCAGCACGTGTGTTTTGCAGCATAATCGCACCATTTTTATCGTCAATATTAGAAAGCGCAAAGGCATTTGCAGGGAGTTCGTCAAAGAATCTCTTTTTTGCCTTTAGATATTCGTTGAATGTTTTATGGAAGTCGAGGTGATCATGCGTTAGATTTGTAAATATGCCACCTGCAAACTGGATGCCTGCAATCCTTTCCTGTACTACTGCATGCGAACTAACTTCCATAAAGCAATATTCACATCCTTGAGATACCATCTCCGCAAATAGCATATTTAAGTTGATTGCATCGGGAGTAGTATGTGTTGTGGGGATTTCTTGATCTTCAATTTTATTGCATACTGTTGATATCAGACCTGCCTTGTATCCTAATGCTCTAAAAAGATTAAAGAGTAGTGTTGCGATAGTGGTTTTTCCGTTTGTACCAGTGACGCCCACAACTTTCAGATGTGTTGAAGGCTGATCATAGAAATTGGAAGCGACTTGTCCCAATGCCTGATTACTATCGCTTACTTTAATAACCGTGAGATCAGATGCCTGAAATTCCGGAAGCTCTTCGCATATAACCGCTACAGCTCCATCCTGATAAGCTTGTCGTATATAAAGATGTCCATCTACATGGGTTCCTTTGACGGCTACAAATAGACTCCCGGGCTGTACATTACGTGAGTCAAAACAAATGTCGCTCACTTGTAAAGCTGTAGATCCGATAACTTCGGTTAATCGGACTTTATATAGAATTTCACTAAGCGTTTTCACTATGCTCTTCCTTTTTTAGCTTGGTTTCAATTATTCCTTTTGATGCTTTGGGTGATAGTTCAAGTTGAATTAAACTTCCCCTGTTCATAAATATGCCGGGTTGAGCAGACTGTTTGAGGACTTTCCCTTTACCCGAGAACTTTACTTTGTAGCCTGCTTTTTCAAGAAGATAAACAGCATCACGAATTCCCATTCCAGTAACTTCAGGGACTACACCTGCTTTTGGATTTGCAGATGTGAACTGAAATTTAGTATTCTCACTATTCCCTTTCACCCAATCGACATCGACCTTTTCCAAATCACTCTTAAATCCTAAAACATCACAAACTTTTTTCAGATCAGATTTATTACCTGCAGCAAATTTGGGGACACTAACTGATTGGATGATGGTGTCAACCTGACGACGATGTAATTCAGGTGTTGTAGCATAGACCTTCTGTGCAATTTCGAGGAATACCGGAGCTGAAATCCATCCACCATAGATGACTCCTTTTGAAGGATTATTGATGACTACAATACAACTGTATTTGGGATTATCAGCAGGGAAATAACCAACAAAGGAAGCTTTATAGTTTGTCTTGTTGTATCCGTCGTTCCCTTGAGCAATCTGGGCTGTACCTGTTTTACCCGCTATTTTGAAAATAGATGATTTAACGTTTGTTGCTGTTCCGTTTTCGACAACTCCCTCAAGAAGTTTCTTTGCTTTATCAATCGTGCTTTTTGATGCTATTGCAGGGTTTAATACAACAGGGTGGAATGTTTTGATGGCGACATTTGACTTGCGAATTTCCTTGATAATCATTGGACGTACTTTGCAACCATTGTTTGCTACTGCATTGTAGAGTGTCAGGGTTTGTAAGGGGGTTACGGCTACTTCATAACCAATAGACATCCAAGGAAGCGATACTTTTGACCAGCTACGGTTTTTTGTGTTCTTTATCTGTGGTGTCCCTTCGCCTTTAAGTTCTATTCCGGTTGGCTTGTTAAGCCCCAGTGCATATAATCCATCAATAAATTCCTGTGGCTTTCTGTTGAATGCATTGTAGATCACCTGAGAGATCCCTACGTTTGATGATACTTCGAATGCCTGCTTAACGGTTATCATTCCTCTTCCACCTTCATGCGAATCGTGCATTACCCGATTTGCATATTGAAAGGTTCCGGTTGTTACATAGTTGTTTAAATTTGTAACTCCTTTATCCATCGCCACAAGCATTGACGCAAGCTTAAATGTAGAGCCGGGTTCGGTGCTTTCACCAATAGCGTAGTTGTATTTTTCAGTAAAGGTGCCGTCTTTTTCTTTTCCAAGGTTTGCAATGGCTTTGATCTCACCTGTTTTTACTTCCATTAGGATAGCACAACCATGATCCGCTTCGTTGGCGACCAGCTGACGCAATAAAGCAGCTTCGGCAACATCCTGAATTCCTACATCTATTGTCGTAACGATATCTGTACCATTTTCAGGTTCTATCTCTGTATCCGAATTGATGGGACGCCATGTGCCGTTCCCTATTCTTTGCATCAGCCGTTTGCCTGCAACTCCTGCTAACTGGGTGCTAAACGTGCCTTCAATACCCACTTTCTTTTTTGCTTCTTCATTAGACCAGCCAATAGTTCTGAAAGCTAATTCGCGGAAAGGATAGATACGTTTGTTGCGGGCAATAGATATTAACCCCCCTTTGTATTTCCCCATCTTAAAAATGGGAAACGTGCGAAGTTTTTTTAGTTCCGAATAGGTGACATCTCTTCTGATTAACAGATATCCATTATTTTCATTTCGGGCATCTTTTAAGAGTTTACGATAGTCTGCTGTCGACTTATCGGGGAAGAGGTTTGAAAGACAGTAGGCGAGTGAGTCAACATCTTTTTTGAATATCTCATCTGTGATGTTTTCAGAGGCAACGTCCATTCTGATTTCGAAAATAGGAACGGAAGTAGCTAATAAGCTGCCATCCGACGACAAGATGTTTCCTCTCATCGCTTCAGTATTATCATAACGAAGATTAAGCTTTTCTGCTTTCTCCCTCCACATTTTACCTTGGCCCAATTGGATATAGAGTACCCTTCCAGTGATCAGTATTGCTACAAAGATCATTGTAAAGTACACCGTTGCAATTCGTTTTATTATGATAGACTTATTCTTTTCCATTTTTAATCGATATTCTTATTCAGCCTCTTCAATAAATATTTTTTCAGGTGGTACAATCGCTTCTTTTAAACCTGAGCCTCCAAGACGTTTTATTATTTCGGACTGTTTGCTGATATACATCAGGTTAGCTTTTGTTGAGATGTATTCGTAACGTAATCCTTCAATTTCCTTTCGGGTCTTATTGATAGCAATAGCTGTTTTTTGGGCATTGTAGTTGTTCCCTATATATACCATTGCCAATAGTGCAAGGCAAAGGATAAAGGGAACCTGTTTGATGAATTTTTTTCCCTCTAGAAAACTTCCTGAAACCAAATTACTAAACGATGAAGAGACCGCAGATTTTGGAGCCCTTGCGGGCTTTGGCTCCCTAACTTTCGGCTCTTCTTTTGGCGCTATAATCGTATTTTTTACCACTGATGCCATTGCTAAATTTTTTCTGCTATTCTTAGTTTTGCACTTCGTGCTCTATTATTTTCTGTGATCTCTTCCTCTGAAGCAATGATTGGTTTTCTACTTATTTGCCGTAGCGGAACGATTGGATTTCCATAGAAATCTTTTTCGAGCTTTCCTTCAAAGTTGCCGGTCTTAATGAAGTTCTTCACTAATCGGTCTTCGAGAGAGTGGTAGGTCAGAACAACGAGCCTGCCTCCGGGAACAAGCACCTCTGTCGCTTGCTTTAACAATTCCTTCAACGCATCAAGTTCTCCATTTACCTCTATTCGTAAGGCCTGAAAAACTTGTGCTTGATATTTAAATTCTTTACCTCTTGGTGCACAATTACCAATGGCTTCTTTTAAATCGCTGGTAGTTATGATTTCTTTATTCTGACGATAGTTGATGATGTTGTTGGCCAGTTTTCTTGGATTAGGAACCTCTCCATATATTGCAAAAATTCGGAGCAGTTCTTCTTCTTCCCATGTATTTATTAATTCGCGACCACTTAGCTTCTTCCTGCGATCCATTCTGAAATCGATGTCTCCTTCGAACCGGGTAGAGAAACCTCTATCGGGATTATCTATCTGGTGGGAAGAAATCCCAAGATCTGCTAGTATCCCATCAATTGCAGAGGCATTATGTAATCGCAAGAAGTTTTTTAAGTATTTGAAGTTTTGAGTGATTAATACAAAACGATCATCATCAGGCACATTGGCTAGTGCATCCTCATCCTGATCGAAGGCCAACAATCTGCCTGATTGTAAATGGCTTAAGATGAGACGTGAGTGTCCACCACCCCCAAAAGTTACGTCAACATAGGTTCCATCCGGCTTTATAGAGAGCCCTTCAATACTTTCGTTTAATAGTACAGGTTTATGATACATGGCTCTTTATTTTGGATTCTGTTTATTGAATGGACTACCCCAAATTGCTTTTCCCATCTCGGCAAATGAGCTACTGATCTGTTTTATATGTACATAGAACGCATCCTTGTCCCAAATTTCAATTACGCCACCTAAACCGGGCTGGATTAACAGATCTGTACTTATCTTTGCAAACTCAATTAAGTCTTTCGGAATAAGAATTCTACCTGCTGGGTCGAGATCAACAACTCGGCTTCCGTATGAAAACAACCGAACGTATTGTTGATTTTCGTGGATGAACATGTTAAGATTTTGTTCTAAGTAATCAAGTTTCTTCTGATACTCGGATTGTAAGTATAATTCGAGATAAGTTCCATCAGTGCTCGGTTTGATTACAAAGCCCTCATTCACAGTATCGGAGAGCTGTTTACGCAGTGAGGCAGGAAAGAGCAGTCGTCCTTTCGTGTCTAGCTTACATTCGTGAGATCCAATTAAATGAGGCATTTTTTTTATTGTTATTATTCGATGTCAAATATACAACGGAAACTCCACTTTCTACCATTTTATCCCACTTGTTAATAAAAAAATATTTTTGTTAAATACTGTGGAGAAAAATACGGTGACAGAATAGCTTGTTAAAGAGAGTTGGACCTGAATAATATGAGATATGATTATCATGGAACTATTGTTAAATGGGCTATTTTGTGGATAGGGACAAATTGTAAATTCAAAAGAGAGCAATCTGAAAGGCGATTTATGCTATTTTTGCAATCTGAGGAATGATTACTATTATCCTAAATAAGCAGAAGTGATGGATTCGAATGTTGAAGTTAAAATGATAGATGTTGAACAGGTGTTTCGGAATAAGGATGAGAAAA
>JAHEYR010000225.1 GCA_023251485.1 Bacteroidales bacterium | reverse complement strand
GATAATGCCTTGTCCTGGGGAATTCTGCCCTGTCAGGGCTACCGGGATGAGAAAGCCTTTCTTCATGTTTCTGACTTTTGACTACTGCTTAAACGGCTTGATCGGTTTCATCGGCTTGAACAGTTTTGCGCAAAATTGCATCGGTTTGAATAGCTTGAACAGCTTAAACGTCTTAATCAGTTTCTACTGCTTGAACAGCTTAAACGGTTTCTTCGGCTTGAACGGCTTGTACGGCTTAATCGGTTTGAACTATTATTTTAACCGGAGGTAATTATGTCATTATTCAATTGGACAGGGAATCCGTGGGTGGATACGGGGATTGCGGCGATTACGGAGTTAGCTGCGAAAAAACACCCCGAAGAAATTGAAAAAATTGATATTGATAAAAGCAAGAATTTCATACAAAGCTTGTATTTGAATAAAGCTTGGCGAGACAATTTATATAGTGTTTTCCCTAACCATCCAATTACGCAGTCTTTCGGAATAAAGACCAAAAATATTCAAGTAGAGCAAGAAAG
The DNA here is from genome assembly GCA_023251485.1 of Bacteroidales bacterium. Taxonomy (GTDB): domain Bacteria; phylum Bacteroidota; class Bacteroidia; order Bacteroidales; family Cfx3-03; genus Cfx3-03. Next base: position 3,910 of record JAHEYR010000225.1, on the reverse strand, counting down.
TTTGAATTTAAAGAAATTAAGGGAAAAGCAATCGGAAGGTTTTAAAGAGTTACTGGAAATTATGGTAAATAACATTGTGCCTCTTGGTGAGAGCGGAAACTGCATTGCATGTGGTGTGCGTAATACTAAAGAGCAACGAAACAAAATGCATATTCCATTAACCGGATATGAAGGTTCGCATTTCTTTTCTTTCAAAACAGAGGGAGCAGATTACTGTGATGCATGTTCTTTTGCGGTACAGTGCTCTCCACTCCTGTATTATGCCTGTGGGAAACTTTTACTTTTACATTCAAATTCCCAAAAAGTTATGCGGTATTGGGCTAGGCGGTGTATATCTGACGTTCATAAGCAGATAGCTAGTCGTAATTTTACGGGTTGCCTAAATGAAAAATATACTAATCCCACCAACGCACTTTTCCACATTGCTCAGGATTTAATACTTACTTACGACGAACGCTGGATTGATGAGAACGCATCTCTGCGTATATACCACTTCACAAATTACAACCAAGGCCCGGAACTTGATATATATGATCTCCCATCATCGGTATTCCGGTTTCTTGCTTATATTCGGCCACATCCGAGATACAGGGATTGGATCAAGGTTATCCGAAAAGGATATAGAAACACTGAGGGAAAGGCAGAGGAAGAATATCGCAACTATAAAAATTCGGTTTATCTGGCATTGCTAAGTGGCAAGTCTATTATAGGATATTTTTTAGATAACACAACCAAAACAACAATTGGTGATTGGAGTCTTTTAAAGTACTATTTAAAGGAGGTGTTAGAGATGAATGAATATCGGATTGAGACCATACGAAAGCTAGGAGATGATGTTTCTGAACTCATTACAACTTCAGGAAATGGTAAAAAACGACTTGGACAGATTGAGAGGGCAACAAACTATGCGTCATTTCGTAACGTGTTGCTTCGTTTAATGAAAGACCGAATCGTCGTAAAAGCAGATAAGCCTCTATTTACCTTTGATGATTATGCAAAGCATCTTTTTCCAGAAGGGGCTTTGGGTTGGAAAGAAACGCAAGATTTGTTGCTCTTTAGGCTTTACGAAAACCTACATACCTGGTTGGTAGCTGAGGGTGTTGTGGTTGAGGAATTAGAAGAGTTGGACGAAGTTGCTATTAAATAAAATTATAACTTAAAAAGGAGGCCTTAAAATGTTTAAAAATATTCTTGGTTTTGTACTGATTGATGCACCACATTCAGCCCTTAATAATGCTGGCGAGGATGCAGGGGCGCGTACCGAAAACACTGTTGCTGTAAAGGTCATACGAAAGGGAAGAAGCGTCTATCCTTATGTTTCAGCGCAGGCATGGCGGTATTGGTGGCGTAATACCCTTGCTGAAAAGATGGGTTGGAACGTCTCGCCTATTATAAGAGATGCCAAGATTGCCTTTACCAGTGCAAACCCCTTTGAATACCAAGATGATGACGTATTTGGATATATGCGTGCATTAAAAAAGGCTGATGGCGGTACACTAACCCGTCTTTCTCCTTTGAAATGTTCTACACTTGTTTCGATATTTGATAGTACCCCAATAGATGACTTTGGTGTTATGTCCCGCCATGAGGGCGATCCTGTGCCTTTTGAGCATCAGTTTTACTCGACTGTGTTGAAAGGGATATTCTCCCTAAATTTGGATAGCATAGGGGTATATTATGATACCGCAAGGACAGGGTTTAAAAACCTTGATGAAAATTATGTTACAAAGCCAGAAATTAAGGCATCCATCCAGAAGGTTGGTGCTGCGAAGATAAATGGTATGTGGAAACTGCCAAAGGGGGAGCGAGTTAAACGTGCCAAAGATACAATAGGTATTTTGCCTTATCTTTATTGTACGACAAAATCTGCCATCCACTTGACAGATGTTACTCCTAAGTTCATCATTCTCGCGGTAATTAAGGGAGGCAATCACATTTTTATGAACATCACTAATAATAGTTACGACAAACCATTGATTAATGTGCCTGCCTTAAAACAGGTGCTTACAGATTACAAAGACACTATCATTTCGGATATTTACATCGGGCGGCAACAAGGTTTCATAGATGATATTGCAACAGAGCTAAGCGAAATAAAGATCGATAATAAAGCTATTCATATATCTTCACCAAAGAATATTGTTGAGAAATTTGTAAACGTTATAGAACAACACATTGAATGAGGTGAATATGAAAACTTATCGCGTACATCTTCGGGGGTGGACGGCATCTTTTCGTTACCCCATATTTATTGCTGGATTTCAACCGACTTTATCTGTTCCACCGCTTTCAACCATTTATGGACTTATCTCCGCAGCAAAAGGGTGTCTTATTACTCCAGAAGATACATTGGTAGGCTTTGTTTTTAAGAGTAGTGGTAAGGCTGTGGATTTGGAGACCATTTATGAACTTTCCGAACCTCTTAAGGCAAAGTCTAATGTTTGCAAAAGAGAATTACTTTTTGAACCTAGCCTATATCTTTATCTCGACAAGATAGAGTATGCGATGGCTTTTCAAAAGCCATATTATCCTTTATTGATGGGCCGATCTACCGAACTGGCAATGGTTGATGAAATTATAGAGGTCGAATTGGAAAACAAAGTGGGTGTGTTGCTCGGTGGGACACTACTTCCTTTTCCAATGGATGGAGTTTTTGGGCCAATTCAGGCACTTCCTACACACTTCACAGATGAAATACCACGGAAATCGGTTGGTACACGTCCATTTTATATGATTGATTCATTTATCAAGTATGACCTTATGCCTATACCATTTGACAGAGAAAAGGGTTGGGGCATATGGTTTCACAAACAGCGTTAATTACCAACTACGCAAAAGAGATGAAAGATTTACTCGCAAAATCGTCGCCGCCAGAAACACTTTTAGAGCATACAGAAAACTGCTTAAGGGTGTTTCTTTCTATAAAAGATAATTATCCGTTTATACCCACTCTTTGTGGGGTTTCACAATTCTTTGAACATTTGTTTCTTGCAGTGGTGCTCCATGATGTGGGAAAGAGTGCATCAGGTTTTCAAAATGAACTTCAAGGTGGCAAGTCGTGGGGGTATCGGCATGAACTACTTTCCGCTATTTTTGTCCAACAAATTGGGTTACTAGATGACTTTCAGAAGAAAGCCATAACATTAGCTATTGTTTCTCATCATAAGGGAATTGGTGAGCTGCGTGAAAAGTTCAATACTACCTCTCCTATCGGAAACGAGATTTTCCATGTACGACTGAAAGAGTTGATAGATAACCTTCCGGCAATTAATGATTTTTTAGAGTCGGTTGTTGTACTTAGTGAAAAATATATTGGATACAATGTTGTACCGACAAAGCTATTATCACTGCCTAATGACGTGATAGACCCTTATCAATACGCTATTCGTTGGTATCGAAGAAGTATAGAGGATGACGAAAAAAATATTCTTCATTCGACTTATGGAATATTTCTTCGTGGTTTTCTCATAGCCTGCGACCATCTGGCATCGAGCGGGAAAACTGAAATTATGTCGGGTATCAAAGAAGTAACTTCCAAGCTTGGTTTGCACGAGTTTCGACCTTTTCAAATTAAAGCCAGACAAGTTGTTGGTAATGCCTTTCTTTCCGCTCCAACTGGTTCAGGTAAAACGGAGGCCAGTCTGTTATGGGCCGAGAATAATCAGGACTGTGGTAGGCGAATTTACTATGTTCTGCCTTACACCGCTAGTATAAACGCCATGTCTCAGCGATTATCTGGGTATTTTGGAGAAGATAATGTGGGAGTGCTTCATGGCAAGGCTAGCTACTTTACCTATAAAACACTGCTGGAACGGAAATATAATCCTGAAGATGCAGCCAGGTTTGCCAGAGAAACTCACGGGCTATCAAAAAAGCTATACCGTCCCATTAAGGTACTTACACCTTTCCA
>JAHEYR010000064.1:15335-15823 GCA_023251485.1 Bacteroidales bacterium | reverse complement strand
GCCATCACCTTCGGCAATATGCAATGTGCGTGAGTCACGAGCAACAGGTCCTTCGATACCGGTCCCTACAATAGGGGCTTCCGGATTCAGCAGCGGTACTGCCTGACGCATCATGTTCGAACCCATCAATGCACGGTTGGCATCATCATGTTCGAGGAACGGAATAAGAGAGGCAGCAATCGAAGCAATTTGATTCGGTGCTATATCGATCATTTGAATATCCTCTTTAGCAACGATAGGGTAATCGGCTAACTGACGTACTTTTATTTTACGTTCAGTCAACACACCATCGTTGTTCATATCGGTATTCGCCTGAGCAATAATTTTATTTTCTTCTTCTTCAGCACTCATGTAAACCGGCTGTTCTGAAAAATCTATTTTCCCTTCAGTCACATGCTTGTAGGGGGTTTCGATGAAACCTAGATTATTAATCTTTGCGTAAACGCAAAGAGAAGAGATCAAACCGATATTCGGACCTTCAGGTGTTT
>JAHEYR010000064.1:0-15325 GCA_023251485.1 Bacteroidales bacterium | reverse complement strand
GTAGTGGGTGTAGTGTACGTCACGAACCTCAAAGCCTGCACGTTCACGCGAAAGACCTCCTGGTCCTAATGCAGAAACACGACGTTTGTGAGTTAGCTCGGATAGTGGATTGGTTTGATCCATAAACTGAGATAACTGGTTCGTCCCGAAGAATGAATTGATAACTGAAGAAAGTGTTTTAGCATTGATAAGATCAGCAGGAGTAAACACCTCATTATCACGGACGTTCATACGCTCGCGAATAGTACGTGCCATACGGGCTAAGCCCACACCAAACTGATTGTATAACTGTTCGCCCACTGTACGGATACGACGGTTGCTTAAGTGGTCGATATCATCCACATCTGCCTTGCTGTTAATCATGGCGATGAGATACTTGATAATAGAAATGATATCTTCCTTAGTTAGCACCTTCGTATTCAAAGGAGTCTCCAGCTTCAATTTTTTATTGATTCTATAACGACCTACGTCGCCCAGATCATAACGTTTGTCACTGAAGAAGAGTTTGTCGATAATACCGCGAGCAGTTTCTTCATCAGGTGGTTCAGCATTACGAAGCTGACGGTAGATATATTCTACAGCCTCTTTCTCTGAGTTAGCAGTATCTTTCTGAAGTGTGTTGAAGATAATGGAGAAATCCATGCCATTATTTTCTTCACGGTGAAGAAGGATAGTTTTAGAACCCGATTCAACAATCAGATCAATATGATGTGATTCGAGAACCGTTTCACGGTCAATGATAACCTCCGTACGCTCAATAGAAACAACCTCGCCGGTATCTTCATCGACGAAGTCTTCAATCCATGTTTTGAGTACACGGGCAGCCAAACGATGGCCAATATATTTTTTCAATCCAGCCTTACTTACTTTTATTTCTTCAGCAAGGTCAAAGATCTCAAGTATATCCTTGTCACTTTCAAATCCGATAGCCCTTAAAAGGGTTGTAACCGGAAGTTTTTTCTTACGGTCGATGTACGCATACATCACGTTGTTAATGTCGGTAGTAAATTCCATCCAAGAACCCTTGAAAGGAATGATACGGGCCGAGAATAACTGTTGACCATTAGCGTGGAAGCTTGTTCCGAAAAATACACCGGGTGAGCGATGTAATTGCGAAACCACAATCCGTTCAGCACCGTTTACAACGAAGCTACCTTTAGGAGTCATATAAGGGATCATACCCAGATATACATCCTGAATGATGGTTTCGAAATCCTCGTGTTCCGGATCCGTACAGTATAGCTTTAATTTTGCTTTTAAGGGCACGCTATACGTAAGTCCACGCTCAATACACTCGTCAATCGAGTAACGCGGTGGATCAATATAATAATCGAGGAATTCTAAAACAAAGTTGTTTCTCGCATCCGTTATCGGGAAATTTTCGGCAAATACTTTAAACAGACCTTCATTCATTCGATCTTCCGGATTTGTTTCCAATTGGAAAAAATCCTGAAAAGATTTTACCTGAATCTCAAGAAAATCTGGATAGTCTGCCTTGATTTTTGTGGATGAGAAGCTAATTCTTCCGGAATTAAATGAAGCCAAGGTTTTAATGTATTAAGTTAAATAATAAGAGGAGAACAACCAAAACCGATAAAACCGACAAAGCCGGCAGAAACCGGAAAAAACAGACGATCACACCCCTGCTTGAGCGAGAGTATGTCGTCTGCTTTATTATGTTTTAATTGTAACTTATTGTCATTAACTTACTTGATCTCAACTTCTGCTCCAACTTCTTCAAGCTGTTTTTTCAAAGCTTCAGCTTCATCTTTGCTTATACCTTCTTTTAAAGGCTTAGGTGCTGAATCAACAAGTTCTTTTGCTTCTTTCAGACCAAGGCTAGTAAGTTCTTTAACAAGTTTTACAACCTGTAGTTTAGCAGCGCCAGCGCTCTTCAGAATAACATCAAATTCTGTTTTTTCTTCGGCAGCAGCAGCACCTGAGTCGGCTGGACCTGCAACCATTACGGGAGCAGCAGCAGCTGGCTCAATACCGTATTCATCCTTCAGGATTTTAGCTAACTCATTTACTTCCTTAACGGTTAAATTAACTAACTGTTCTGCAAAAGCTTTCAAATCTGCCATTGTATTATGTTTTTTAAATTGTTTTACGAAAAGATGATAATAGTGTTTTTTTGTTTTTTGCTATTGAAACCTTATTCAGGTTTTTCGGATAACGTTGTAAGTACACCCGATAATGTTTGTCCGCCTGATTGTAACGCTGATATAACGTTTTTAGCAGGTGACTGAAGCATTGCGATAACGTCTCCAAGGAGTTCGTTCTTGGTCTTGAGCGAGCAAAGCGCATCAAGTTCAACATCGCCGATATAAACCGATTCCTCTACGTATGCTCCTTTAAGGATGGGCTTTTCACTGGTCTTACGAAATTCTTTAATCAGTTTAGCCGGTGTGCTGGCTTGATCTGCGAACATGATAGATGTATGTCCGCTTAATACGTCATAAAGATTATCGAATTTTTTACCAGAACGCTCCATCGCTTTCGCTAACAGTGCATTTTTAACAACAACCAGCTTAACACCTCTCTTAAAGCAAAGCCTTCTGAGTTTACCAGTGCTTTCTACATTCATGTTTGCAATATCAGTAATGTAGAGGTAGCTATTGTTACTTATCTGCTCTGTGAGGTTGTCGATAAGTTGATTTTTCTCTTGTTTGTTCATAGTTTCAATCGATCAAATTTACCAGAAACCTTAATTGCGTTAATTAGTAGCAGATTTTTGTTCTACTCTCACGCCAGGACTCATGGTGCTTGAGATGAATATGCTCTTGATATAGGTTCCTTTGGCTGCTGAAGGCTTCAGTTTAACAATGGTATGGATTAATTCCTTCGCATTGTCGATAAGCTGTTCAGGCTCAAACGAAACTTTTCCTACAGAAGCATGGATGATACCGAACTTGTCAACTTTAAAGTCAATTTTACCTGCTTTAACTTCTTGAACGGCTTTTCCAACTTCCATTGTAACAGTTCCTGTTTTTGGGTTAGGCATTAAACCACGTGGGCCTAAAATCCTACCTAGAGCACCAACCTTAGGCATAACGCTGGGCATTGTGATTACAACATCGACGTCTGTCCATCCCTCTTTAATCTTAGAGATGTAGTCGTCTAGTCCTACGTAATCAGCACCTGCAGCTCTGGCTTCTTCCTCCTTGTCAGGAGTACAAAGTACGAGAACGCGAACTACCTTACCAGTTCCGTGAGGAAGGGTAACGATACCTCTTACCATTTGATTAGCTTTACGTGGGTCTACGCCTAAACGAACGTCAACATCAACCGATGCATCAAATTTCGTTGTAGTAATATCTTTAACCACTTTAACAGCCTCTTCTAATGCATAAAAAGCGTTCTTATCGTATTTTGATAAAATCTCTTTTCTTTTCTTTGTAATTTTAGCCATTGACCTTTAAATGTTAATGTTAATGATCCTTTTTTCGATTACCGCAAATGAATGATTAATTTGCAGCAAAAGGTGATGGACCTGAAACGGTGATTCCCATACTGCGGGCCGTTCCTGCAACCATACGCATAGCTGATTCCACTTCGAAGCAGTTTAAATCGCTCATTTTGCCTTCTGCAATTGATCTTACCTGTTCCCAGGTAACTGAACCAACTTTTTTACGGTTAGGTTCTGCAGAACCACTTTTGAGTTTAGTTGCTTCAAGAAGCTGAATAGCTACCGGAGGAGTTTTAACGATAAAATCAAACGATTTATCCTTATACACAGTGATGATCACCGGAAGTAATTTTCCCGCTTGATCTTGTGTACGTGCGTTAAACTGTTTGCAAAACTCCATGATGTTAACCCCTTTCGAACCAAGTGCTGGTCCTACAGGAGGCGAAGGATTGGCTGCCCCTCCTTTGATCTGAAGTTTAACTAATCCAGTTACTTCTTTTGCCATTGTAGTCTTAAACTTAAGTGTTAAGAAATGTGAGAATTCTTTGTTTGTTGATAGAGTTTATTCTTTTTCTACCTGCATAAAGCTTAGTTCCACTGGAGTCTTACGGCCAAATATTTTAACCATAACCTTGAGCTTCTTTTTCTCTTCATTGATCTCCTCGATAACTCCACTAAAACTGTTAAACGGACCGTCAATAACGGTTACCGTTTCTCCAATCATAAATGGTATTGTCATCTCTTCCCCTTGTTCAGCCAGTTCGTCAACCTTTCCGAGGATACGGTTAACTTCTGTTTGACGCAAAGGAACAGGTTCTCCCTGTGATCCAAGAAAGCCCAGTACTCCGGGAATATTCTTTATAATATGAGGCACCTCACCAGTAAGGATAGCTTCGATTAATACATATCCCGGAAAATAATTCCGTTCTTTGCTAATCTTTTTACCTTTTCTGATTTGGTAAACCTTTTCGGTAGGAATGAGTACTTGTGAAACATAATCCGTCATTCCCAAACGATTAATTTCACTTTCGATATATTGCTTCACTTTTTTCTCGTTACCACTAACGGCGCGAATAACATACCATTTTTTATTAAAATCGCTCATGATGTTGACTGACAGTTAAGAAGTACTACCCGATCAAATAACACAATATTAGATCTGTTTGTTAATGTTGGACGCAGTTGTTAACGTAACGTGTAAAAAATATTTAACACCTGCTGAAATGACATATCCATCAAATAAACCACAAATGCGATTATGAGGGAAGCAATGGATACTACAATAGCGCTAGATTGAAGTTCGCCCCAACTTGGCCATGAAGTTTTCTTTAATAGCTCTTCGGAGCTTTCAAGGATGTATTCTTTGATCTTGTTAGCCATATTGACCTAATATTTAGCACGGGAGGAAGGGATCGAACCCTCAACCAATGGTTTTGGAGACCACTACTCTACCAATTGAGCTACTCCCGTGTATCGAAGATAAAGGCATCTTTCGATGCCTCTATCTCGTTGTATTTTAATAAGAAAATTAATCTAAGATTTCAGTTACCTGACCAGCACCTACTGTACGACCACCTTCACGGATAGCAAAACGTAAGTTCTTGTTCATTGCAATTGCTTGAATTAAGGTAACATCGATAGTTAAGTTATCACCTGGCATTACCATTTCAACTCCGTCTGGAAGCATGATCTCTCCAGTTACGTCAGTTGTACGGAAATAGAACTGAGGGCGATATTTGTTGTGGAATGGAGTGTGACGTCCACCTTCTTCTTTCTTAAGGATATAAACCTCAGCTTTGAATCTGGCGTGTGGAGTTACAGAACCTGGTTTTGCAATAACCATACCACGACGGATTTGCTCTTTGTCAACACCGCGTAATAATAGACCTGCATTATCACCTGCTTCACCTTCGTCAAGAATCTTACGGAACATTTCTACTCCGGTAACTACTGACTTAAGTTTTTCAGCGCCCATACCAATGATATCAACTGCATCACCAGTGTGGATAATACCAGTTTCAATACGACCGGTAGCAACAGTACCACGACCAGTGATTGAGAACACGTCTTCAACAGGCATTAAGAAAGGTTTTTCTCTCTCACGAACTGGTTCAGGAATGTATGCGTCAACAGCAGCCATCAGTTCAATGATTTTATCAACCCAAACTGGCTCTTTGTTCAAACCACCAAGAGCAGAACCCTGGATAATTGGAGTGTTATCACCATCAAAACCATAGAATGATAGAAGATCGCGGATCTCCATTTCTACAAGTTCTAATAATTCTGGATCATCAACAAGGTCAACCTTGTTCATAAAAACAACTAAACGTGGAACACCAACCTGACGAGCAAGAAGAATATGTTCACGAGTTTGAGGCATAGGACCATCAGTAGCGGCTACTACCAAGATAGCGCCGTCCATCTGAGCAGCACCTGTTACCATGTTCTTAACGTAGTCAGCGTGACCTGGACAATCTACGTGAGCATAGTGACGGTTTTCTGTTTGATATTCGATATGCGCGGTATTAATGGTAATACCTCTTTCTTTTTCTTCTGGTGCATTGTCGATCGAATCAAATGATCTGAATTCTGACCAACCTTTTTCAGCGAGACACAATGTAATGGCGGCAGTTAGCGTGGTCTTACCGTGGTCAACGTGACCGATTGTACCTACGTTAACGTGCGGTTTCGTACGTGCAAATTTTTCTTTTGCCATATCAGATAAAGTGTTAAGATGTTTACTTCGTTGTAACAAAAAATATTCGAGCCATTGACGAGAGTTGAACTCGTGACCCCTTCCTTACCAAGGAAGTGCTCTACCACTGAGCTACAACGGCTTTTTGATAGTGAGCGGAAGACGGGTCTCGAACCCGCCACCTATAGCTTGGAAGGCTATCGCTCTACCAAATGAGCTACTTCCGCAATAATGATCGTTAATATTTAATATGTGGGGGGAGGAGGATTCGAACCTCCGAAGGCGAAGCCAGCAGATTTACAGTCTGCCCCATTTGACCGCTCTGGTATCCCCCCAGAATTCACTTATTATTTTACTGGAGCCGGTGGAGGGATTCGAACCCCCGACCAGCTGATTACAAATCAGCTGCTCTGGCCAACTGAGCTACACCGGCGCTGCTGTTTTGTGCTGCAAAGGTAGAAAAAAGTTTTAAACTACCAAATGCTGCTATGATTTTTTTTTGGATTTTGTCAGATTTTTCAACGAACGCAACTGTTTTAAACAAAACAGTCCCTTTGGTTAAAGGGACTGCAAATGTAGGAATCATTTTTGGATTTCCAAATAACTTAATAAATTTTTTTAACGAATTTTATTTAAAGTTATACTTTTAATTTTTCCTTATACTTAACAAGCTGTTTACGTAGCGCTTCGACTGCCGTATCTGTAGCTTCTTCGAATGATTTACACTGTTTCTTTGCAAATAGATCATTGCCGCGTATTTCTAATCTGATTTCGGCAATTTTGTTGTCCGGAGAATCGGTATTTTCCACTTTAAGTACTACTTCACTACCTACTATACCATCATATAATGATGATAATTTCTCTACTTTTTCAGTAATGAAATCCTCTAACTTTTTGTCGGTTTTGAAATGAACCGAATTGATGTTGATTCTCATTGAAACCTCCTTTTTTAGGCCTTTGGATGGGCCTGTTTGTAAATTTGTTTTAGTCGTTCAATCGAATTGTGGGTATATACCTGTGTAGCGGCTAAACTCGAATGTCCTAAAATTTCTTTTATCGCATTCAAATCTGCACCGTTGTCAAGCATATGTGTCGCAAAAGTATGTCTGAGAACATGTGGACTGCGTTTTTTTCTACTCGAAACCATACCCAGGTATTTTTTCACTATCCGATAAACCAGGAGAGGATAAATTTGCTCCCCTTCCTTAGTAACAAATATAAAGCTGTTTTTGTTAGAACCGACCATCTGAGGTCTTATTTCTTCAATATATAATGTTAAAATTTGTAAAAGATGGTTCCCTACCGGAATGTATCTTTCTTTGTTTCGTTTCCCTTTGACCTTTAATACCATACGATCTGCATCCAAACTGTCTATTGTGAGGTTTATCAATTCGGCTTGCCGGATACCGGTTGCATAGAAAAGCTCTAATATCGTTCTATCCCTTTGTCCTTCAATCGAATCATCAAATTTTACTTCTGTAAATAAAAAAAGTGTTTTTGATTGATCTAAAAATTCCGGGAGCCTTTTTGATATTTTAGGACTGATGATTTTGGATAATGGGTTCGATTTTACAACACCTTCTCTGATTAAATACTTGTAAAACGACTTGAGTGACGATAGCTTTCTGTTGATACTTCTGTTCGATATGTTTTCAGCCTTAAGCTGTACAATCCAGCTCCGAATCATTTGATAGTCTGCCTCTACGACATTATTCAATTCGTAAGTGGTTAAAAGAAAAATTGCAAATTGATTTAGATCCGTCTCGTAAGCCAGGACAGTATGGGCTGAATATCTTTTGACTACCCGTAAAAAATCTATAAATTGGTTTATCATAAAAAAAAGAGAAAATTTTACCGTGCCATTTTGGTTTAAAGGTAGGAAGAATCCATCTTTAAATTGGTAAAATTTTCTCTTTTAAACGCAGATAAAGTTTCCTTTACCTGATTATTTCTCCTGATCCAGCTGAAGCGCTTGAATGTAAACGGCCTTTAAATAAGCTTCGCGGTTTTTAACTGATGGTTTAGTGAACTTTTGACGTTCTCTCAATTCCTTAACTACACCAGTCTTTTCAAACTTACGTTTTAATTTCTTCAAAGATCTGTCAATGCTTTCGCCTTCTTTTACAGGAACAATAATCATAAAAATACGCTCTCTTTCTGTTAATGGTTAATAAATTTATTTGGCGTGCAAAATTAATTAAATAAATTGATTAATTTTGTTAAAACGATAGATCTTTTTTTAAGGACGATCATTTTTTTGATTCTATGCATCGTCTTTGAGTATTTTGCTGATAAATAGCGTAGTAAATAGTCAGCGTCAATCCACCAAACAGTTTCACTTAAAGGAAGGATCTCTGCGATATAATAGTGATATGATTTATCCATAAAGTATCCCAACTATAGGTTCACTCCGGGTTTACATCGGGTACACTATACATACAATCTATTTGAAGGATACGGATTGAATCTCCTGCGTACTTCTCTTGTCTTGTTTTTGAATTTATTTTGATGCTATATTATGTGTAGTTCATCGGAAAGAGATCATTAAAAGATCTTTGCATTAAGGTTCTGAAGTCAAAGGCTCATGTAGAAAGGGCCATTTCGTTATCCTAATTTTTCTCCTTTTACCAGTCCCCAATGCTTGCATTGATAAGTCGGGATAAAACAATCGTTGAAAAATACCATGTTCACATTGATTACTTTTCCGTCACTACAAATAATGTGCAGGCAGTTATCATCGTTTACAATCATCCCACCAGCACTGTTCGTCGTTGGTTGTCCATTATCAATCATTGTTGCATCCATTAGTTTCAACTCTTGCCCTTTAAAGAAGCTTGCCGCTCCTTTGTTCCATGGATTCCCCGCACGGATCAGATTATGTATTTCCGTTGCAGTCATTTCTCTCCAATCAATCAATACATCTTTGAGTTCAGGTCGTTTTTGGTATGCCGCAACTGAAGTCGAATTGTCAATATAGGTTAATGGAAGTTTGTTTATTAAAATACGTAATATAAAAAATACACCTTCCACGCAATGTTGACTGAACAAATGTTTTACCAACTGGAAATTATAATGAGGCAGGTTGTCGATCTCTTTTGCCCATATTACTTGCCCTTCGTCGAATTTCTGCGATAAAACATGAATGGCTAATCCCAGTTTCTCGTTACCTTTTTTTAATTGCCAGAATATCGGGACAGGACCCTTAAAAGAAGGCAATGGACCAAAATGAATATTAAATAGGGGCGTGGAACAACCGTTAAGCCGGTTTAATTGTATCAGATGCTTGTAGCCTATGATAAAACAGGCGTCGTATTTTCCTGCAATCAGCCATTGGTATAAGTCCTGTTTACTATTTTTTTCTTCCGTTATCGAAATCTGAAACTGTTTAACAAACCCCAGTACCTTCTGGTTTATAAAGCTATCCTGTGAAGGGGAATAAAAAAGATACACTTGCAGCTTTTGGGCCGCAAGTGTATATACTAAAGGAATTAATGAATCTGAATCTGAAATGATACCTATATGCATGCTATATTTTTTGTATTAATAAAAGACTTAGGTCTTTTTAAGGGCGTGAAGGAAATACTCCACCTGTAACACAAATGATATAGTTAATAGCAACACAGGGCATTACATTTGCATGTGGGGCGTTCCCTCCAGCAGGTTGGATCATAGAATTGTTCAGTGCTTTTTTTGTAATACTTGGTGTCGCTCCCGGGGTATACATTGCTGCGCCGGAAGTAGCACCCACCGAGCCTAAGAATGTCGTTGCAGTGGGGTTATTAACACTAAGATTCGCGGCATCTGTACAAACATTAACGGTGTGATTATGTCCCGGCATTTCTGCTGGTACAAGTTGTTCTTGTTCAGCACCACCAACAGAGCCGATAACTCTATTTGTTAATCCAGGGCCTTGTCCTTGTCCGGTAGCAAGTCTGCCTCTGAGATCAGGTATTGCAAAAGTGTTTACCCCATCGCCACCATAGAACGTGCCAAGTAATGCATATAAAGTTTGATAACTGGCGATTGATAAGACATTTCCGTTACAGAACATCCAGTTTTGCGGAGCGTAAGTTCCGGCAAAGGCGCGTATTTCTCCTAAAATTCCGTCCATATTCTTTTATTTTTAAATAATTAAACAATGATACTTCTATTTTTAGTCTGGCCTTGGTGGAAAATAACCCATTGTGGCTATGCAAAAGTTGACCGTAAGAAAAGGCTGCATGTTATTATGACCTGCATTCGAACCAGCAGTGTCAAGAGTGGCAGGGTTTAAAGTCGTCTTCGTATTTGTAGACGCAAATTCCCTATACGTATTTATTTGCTCAGATGGAGTTTTGGCTTCTTTGGGTATAGCTAAGATATTTGCAGGCATATTTGCTGCTCCCAGAGAGTTGTCAACCGTCATGTTATGGTTATGAGGCTGTGTCTGTTCAAGTGCCAAGGCCACGGTTTCTGATCCACCGTTAGCTCCTCGCAGGTATGCAGTACCTCCTGGCTTTTGTCCACTATCAATCATTGTTCGGCCTCTTAGGTCAGGAAGAGCAAAAGTTTTCACACCATCACCTCCAAAGGCTATTCCAATTAGCGCATAAAGCGCCGAATTTTGTTGAATCGAAAGTAGCGAACCATCACAAAGATGCCAGCCCTGAGGAGCATAATCGAAGCCGAATACCCTGATTTCGCCTAAATAATTATCTGTCATATTTATTGAGTTTATACGTTAAATAAATAATTAAAAAATATTATTGAGGAGTTGGAAAATACCCATCTGTAGCGCAAATATAATAGTTGATAGCCACGAATGGAGATCTGTTTTCGTGTGGAGAGCAAGCACCATTTTTGCCACCTGCAGGTGAAATGGTAGCAGTATTTAGTGTTATGGGCGTTTGTGCCGCTGTAAGATACGCAGGGGCAATAGTAGCAGCCCCAGCAGATAAATAACCAAAATTAGAGATATAGGAGGTGTTGTTGTCAGCGATACTTAGTTTGGCTGTAGCTGCCCCTCCAGTAACTCCGTTAAAAGTGTGATTGTGTACAGGCAGATTACTGGCGGTGAGTGTGACCTGTTCTGTGCCTGTCGCTTTAGCAAAAAGGAAATTTGACCCATGGGGGGTTTGCCCGGCACTGACTAGTGCGCTTCCGCGCAGATCTGGAACCTGAAAACTTGTTTGACCATTTCCCCCAAACTTAATGCCTATTACGGCATACAGCGTCTGATAGGTGGTAGGATTAAAGCTACTCCCATCGCAAGGCAGCCATCCATACGGGTAAAAATTGTTCGCGAAAGCCCGAATTTCTCCAATAAATGCATCCATAAGCTTGAAATTTTGAGAGTTAAATTTATAAGTATTTATACGAATACTATTATTTCAAGTATCGTTATGTAAATATACATAATTTATATCGATATACAACGGATGCATGCTTATTTTTTTAAAAAAATATTTAATCTATAATTAATTAACTATTTTATGCAAATAATATCTACTAAGTATGACTATATAATAATTCTTCTAATATGTTTTTTGATAGCAAATACTTAGATATCTATTCATGCTGGGGATGGTATTTGTTTAATAGATATACGATAGAATAAAGCTTAAAATCTAAAATCATTGAGCTGTAGCTAAAAGGGTCTCATTTTGATTTGAACCAATAAAATTTGTGAAGGATAAGAATTTTAGATATGAATATAAAGAAAGAATTTTTTTTAGGAAAGCATTTGAGAACATTTAGGTCGTTACTCATTTTTTTTCTAACCAATCTCTCAGTATGATCTCCTCCTTCGTTTTATCGATCAATTCTTCATTGGGCTTTAGTGTTTTTAAAACATCTGATATGTAAATCTTGGTGAAGTCGAATACTCGTTTAGGATAGTATTTAAATACTTCCCAATTGTTTTTCAGGTTGTGCCGAAATTTCATCTTCGATGGTGCCATAAATACATACTTCAACACAATTACTATTTTTTGCAAAAAGTTTGCATGGTATAATGTGGGGATAACATTCTTAAAATCTACATCATTAAAATGGATAATTCGGTTAAGTGCCGCTTCTTTTATCTCTTCGCTAAGTTCGATATTTAGCGCTTGAAAGAAATTGTCAGGTACGTTTGCTCCAACTGTGTTCTTTGCTAACCATCCAACCAGAGCAAACCGATGGGCAAAACCTGTCTTCAATATTTTATCTGATATAATTTCCCAATCAATTTTATTTTGATATTTTTCGATCAACACAGTTAAATCTAATAAGTTTTTTAATGACGATCTGAGTTCATCATTCATGCCAATATGAAGCATCATTTGAAAAATAATAGCATTAGGTTTAAATACCAGTGCATGGCCCTTCCCAAATTGCTTTTCTTCTGTTTCATTGAATAGCCATTGCATTATTTTCTCTGTTTCTGATGTGCTTAACTTAGGCTGAATCAGTGTCCAATGAAGTTCTATGCTTTTCCCCCCTTTTTTTGTAAACGGTGGGAGGTGTCGGTTGTATTTCCTTATATTATCTAATGTGAAATAATTACTCTGGTAACCCGATTCTAACAATATATCAATTGCTTTCTGTATGTTTTCTTCACAGACTACGATGTCAATATCTCCCATGGGTCTCAACGATGGCCAGGGATAAACATGGAAAGCCAAATGTGACCCTTTTAAAAAAATGACTGGAATCTGTGCTTTTTCAAATATCAGACTTATCTCTTCTAGATTCTGTAGGTGTTTAATATTACCTAAAGAAAAATGCATTAATTGTAATTTAATTTTGTGCTTCCAATCTTCAGGAATAATACTTTCTGATTTTTTTTGTTTGAGCAAGTAGTATAGATAACATAAGCCCCCCTGTTTCTGAGCCAATTCTAATAGTTCATTCCATTCCTGTTCGTCGAGGACAGGAATGGAAATGTTTCTGTTGTCTAATAATTGGGAAAGATTTTGCAGATTCTTTTTTTTCGGGGTTATCATACTTTGCTGTTTTATGGTTGCCGAAAAGATTTTAGGTCTTTAAATAGAAAAGAAATGATTTATCACAAATTGGGTAGTGGCAATGTTTTTTCATTAATAAAAATACGCCATGGTCTGAAGATTATCCAATGGCGACGACGAACATCGTACCTGCCAACCAAAATCTTACCGATATACAAATGGGCTTGTCGGTTCTGATATTGAATTATTTGAGGTGTATATTTTTTTGGTGACAAATTGGCAAAAATATCTGAACCAGATAATAAGTGGTATCCAAAAGCTAATGTTTTAGAACAATATAGTAATACCATTTTTCGGATCTGCAAATAGCGATGCAATAAATAACCGTATTTGTTATTGCTCACTTTATACCGCTTCACTCCCCTAAAAGCTGCTACAACCTTGCCATGGATATTATGATAATCAATCGGCTCATCATCCATCAAGTTATTATCTCCTCTTGTAATATAACCATTCGCGGTGACTTTAACAATCCGATGAACAATGTTTTTTTTATTCATATGGCTAAATACAATAACATCTCCACAGTAATAATGATCAACCTTGATGATTTCTAATATCATAGGTTCTAGCAAAGTTGGGCTCATACTATTTCCCACCATTGAATATATTCTTTCCGACATTGTGAAACTATATTAATCTTGATTCAGGGAATAATCCTTCTCTTTCAGCCATTTCGCAAAACCAGAAAGGAGATGTTAAATCTTTGGTTCTATAGTAATTTTGAGCCACACATGATCCTAAACATCTTGATTTCATCAAACACAGACTACAGACTCCTTTCAATTGCAAAGGTATATCCTCCCTTATTTTTAATAAAATAGGATGTTCGTTCCATATTGTAGCAAGTGAATCTTTGCCTGCTTCACCAAAGATTAGTTCAGAAATTTGTTCTCCGATGCCACAAAGAGCATATTTACCGGTTGCTAAAACACCCAGGATATTCTTAATGCCACAATTGCTCCATCTTTTACTTAGTCGACTCAATGGTTGGAAAGCAGCAGGATAGTCATAATGTAAAAGGATTTTGGTGGCAGGTTGAAGCCTGAACTCAACTGTTCTTCCTAGTTCTATTAATTCAGATAGGCTTAATGTTTCATCCTGTTCGTGCAGTGTCTCTCCCCTGGCAGTAGGTTGTATAATGTTAAATTTTATTGATTTTGCGCCAAGGCATTCACCTAGTTTGATTATTTCGGGTACTTCAACTGCATTGTGACGCATCACAGAGAAAATAATTTGGGGACGTAAACCTGCTTCAGCTAGATAGCTGACAGCATTGCAGGCAGCGGCGAAAGATCCTTTAACACCACGAACCCATTCGTGGGTTTCGGCAGAGGCGCCATCCAGACTAACCGATACAAATGCTTTTTCGTGTTCGGCAATTTTTGCAACAACCTCTTTTGTACAAAGCAATCCGTTGGTTTCGATAGTAAGTCTTAGCTTTTCATTTTTAATGATCTCCAGAATGGTGATGATTTCAGGATGCATCAAAGGTTCTCCACCGGTTAGTTTTACAGCTTGCAATCCCAATGGAAGTGCCTCATTTAAAACTTTTCTCATTACCGCTACATCGAGAACAGAATATCTGATAGCTCCCGCATCAAATTTCGGAGCCAGCCAACAATGACGACAGGCCAGATTACAACCTTCGGTTAAATAGAGATATAATTGAGATAGCTGAACCATAAAAAAATTTAATAAGTAAATAATGTAAGATGTAATTGTCTCTCAAAATTCTTTTTATTAAATAAAAGCTATTGACTAGATAATATAAGACATGATTTTTGCTTGAACTGTCGACTCAAAATTGTAGAGTCAGATTATCTAAAAAAATCTCCCATGCACTTCGAACATGACACATTTATCTATAGATAATTTAAAATAATAGAATGTGAACCACTTTTCTTTATACTATACTTGGCGGCAAAAAGAATACTCATTAGCTAAATGTTAGTATAAATAAACCCAATAGTTATCATATTCATAAGCCAAGAATTCTTGATGTTTTTTATATTTTAGCAGAACCAGAGCCGCATGATGTTAACGCAGTTCCCCCATCTGCGCAAGTACTATGCTCGCCTGATCCATTATGGCACCAGCCTCCATGAGCCTCTTTAATGCTTCTTAGATCAATGAGTTCAGGGGTATTATACTCCTTACTTGCAACTTTTTTATCATTAATCTCATTGTTCGCTTTCATGTTTTTTGTTTTTTTGGTTTAATACAAATATAGTT
>JAHEYR010000224.1 GCA_023251485.1 Bacteroidales bacterium | reverse complement strand
GGTGTGGTTGTCGCCATCCTATCAATAGGTCTCGGCCTTGGCATTACCGGGTTACATAACCATCGAACAGAAATTCTTCATTTCGAAAATCAAGTCGGTTTATCGGGTGTCTACAGATTAAAGATAGAAGATGTGCCTGCCTATAAAACTAACTCCATCAGATTCTGTGTCAGAATACTATCTGGCATTAGCCATAACAAAGAGATGAAATGTAATGGCAAAGTAATGGCTTATTTCCAAAACGATAGCAATGCAACCAAGCTTAGATACGGCGATCAGTTAATAGCACAACTACAGTTAAAACCTGTAGAGCCAACAATGAACCCGAACAGTTTTGATTACAGGAGATATCTAAGCAATCAAGGCATCTACCATCGCACCTATATTCCTTCTTCAAAATGGGTTCTGATTAAACGAGCGCAAGGATTCAACTTATACCGGATTGGCACTTCACTTCAAGAGCGATTTATCAATTTATTCAAGATTCATCATCCCAATCCCAATGAGTTGACGGTAGCCTCTGCCTTGGTGCTTGGATATGACAATAACATTGAGCCCGAACTCAGAAATGCTTATACAACAACCGGAGCATTACATATTTTAAGCGTATCGGGGATGCATGTAGGTGTAATCTACATGGTTTTGTCTGCTCTTCTGGTCACATTAAAAAGAAAAGCACTAACCCGAATCATAAGAGGCTTTATCTTATTATCGGTCGTTTGGTTTTATGCATTAATAACAGGACTCTCACCAGCAGTACTCAGGTCGGCAGTGATGTTGAGTTTTATCATTGTAGGCGAATGCGGAGAAAGAGAGCAAAACACCATCAACACGCTGGCAGCTTCAGCTTTTATCCTGTTGATCATCGATCCGTTTCAAATTACGAACATCGGATTTCAACTCTCCTATCTGGCTGTAGCCGGTATTGTTTTGATCGAACCCCTCGTGCGTAGTATCTGGAACCCAAGATTCAAAATCGTGCAATTAATATGGGGATTAACCACCGTCTCAATAGCAGCACAGATAGCATCCAGTCCCCTATCGCTTTATTACTTTCATCAATTTCCAAATTATTTCGTTTTCACGAACTATATCGCTATTCCCCTGTCGAGCATTGCCATTTATGTGGGGATGCTAACATTAATAACCTCGCCTTTTATCTGGTTATCTCATCAACTGGCGCTATTATTCTTTGGCTCGGTTGCACTACTGAATTATTGTATTGAGTTCTTTAGTCATCTCCCCTATGCTTCCATAAAAGCCATTCAGCTATCACTCTTAGAAACGGTATTCATCTATCTCTTTGTCTTTTTACTTTATCAGGCGATAAAAGAGAAACAAAAAGCATCGTTGTTCAGTGCATTATGTTGTTTCATCATCATCGGAACAAGTTTTATCGTTGACCATCAAAAGAGCAACAAACAACAAATGGTTACGATATATTCGATAAGAAACAACACGGTTATCGACTATTTCAATGGTGGAACCTGCATCTCTTTTCAATCATTTTACCCGACAGCAGAGAATCAGAACATCGTATACCAGGTAAGTGGAAATAGAATTGCTCATGGCATTAAACAGCTCAAAAAAGCATCATTAATCACCGGAACGATGAAAGATGCCTCCACTGAGTTTTGGAAATCCAAATCGTGTTATCTCTTTAAGCAAAAACGACTGATTATTCAAAATGGGAACTGGGATAGGCTCACTTATACCGGGTCGCCAATAGCGACAGACCTATTATTGATAACCAGAAACCCATACCCTGATATAGAAGCACTTTTAAGCCGGTATAAATGTAAACAGATTATTCTGGATGGTTCTAATAATTCATATACCGCCCTAAAATGGAAGAGGCTGTGCAATGACTACAAGATTCCTTGTCATTACACAGCCTCTGATGGTGCGTATATCTTTAATGCTAAATAATCAACATTTATTTTTTATCAACCGTAAAATCAATTTTATCCCCCGGTTTCAAACCCTGCTTTGCAGCATAGCCCCCATTAACCTCAACCACATATTTGGCTTTTCCTTTTGATGGAACAGACTCTTCTGATAACGGACGACAACCGGCAGCAATGGAAACGATCTCCTTCTTCGCACTAACATAGATGATATCCAGTGGAATATACGTATTTTTCATCCAAAACGACTGCTCTTCCTCATCGTCAAAAATAAATATCATTCCGCAGGTGTCAAGCATCGAGCGTCTGTACATCAACCCTTGTTGTGTTTCTTCAGCCGTTTGAGCTACTTCTATATCCAGCTTACTGATAACTTTATTGCTCTTACCATCCACGAAACTCAAATTACCCTCTTTCTTAAAAGGTACATCGGTTGTAACATCATTGGGATCGGTTTGCGTTGCGGCTTGTCGTGGCTTGCAGGTAGCCAATGATAATGATGAAATCACAATCAGGCCTAATGAAATATTTTTAAGCCTCATAACAATTGGTTTTTTCAGCCCATTCATTAAATAAGAGAGAATCTTTTTTTTCATTTATTTGATTTGTTTTGAAGTTAAATAAGTTGATGGCATTTCAATTTGGATAAACCAGATCAATAAAAACAGGAAGATGATCGCTGTAACCACCGGAATATTGAGGCCCTATAAACGAACGAAAAGGCTTAACCCCTCCATACTTTTCATCTGGAATCAATAAATACGACGGTGCAAATATACAAGCACCAACATTAACATGCAATTCATTCTGCTTCAATAATGGTTCAGAAACAATAATTTGGTCGATGACTGACCATTTCCCATTAAACTTATAACTACCCTTGTCACTTTTTTTTCTATCAGCTACATCCATCAAATTAATCAACGGTCGTTCTCTTTCCAATATCCGTACGACATCAGATGCCGGCGTATCATTGAGATCGCCCATAATCACAATTCGGGAGGTTGGTTCAACCGCTAATAACGAATCGACCGCCTCCAATAGACGATGTGCAGCAGCTAAACGATGAGGATGAGAAATAGCTTCGCCGCCCAATTTAGACGGCCAATGATTTACAAATAGATGAACCGGGGTTTTATTATTGATCAATCCTTTTACATAAAGTATATCACGTGTTCTGAAAGCCGTGTCGTTCTTTATCTTAACAACTAATGGAGCCGAAAACACAACCTTAAATTTATCGGGTCGGTAAAGAAGCGCCACATCTATTCCACGGATATCGTTCGATTCGTAATGGACTATTTTATAATCGAAAGGAGCTAAAGGCAATCTATAAACCAGAGCATTCAAGACCGACCTATTTTCAACTTCTGCCAATCCGATGATTTCGGGAGGATCCCATCCACCGGTGCTTAATAACACTTTGGCGATAGATTGAACTTTTCGATAGAATTTACCCGGAGTCCAACGATATAATCCTTCGGGTAGAAACTCCTCATCTCTCTTCAACGTATCTTTTCGTGTATCAAATAGGTTTTCAGTGTTATAAAAAACAACCCGAACCCCTTTTTCGTTTCGTGCTTCAGGATTAAACCGAACAAAGACTCTCTTCCTCTCCTGAGCAATGCAAACAACAGGAATAAAAAAGATCAGTAGAAAGACAATAAAAGGTTGTCGAACCATGAAAGGATTATTTACCGCAATACCGCAACCCTGTATGTTTGAGCACTACCAGAAGATACAACCGTTACAAAATAGATTCCATTGGGTTGAGAAGAGAAGTCCAGATCGACCTGATTTGTGTTTGTAGCCGTAAAGTTATGCAAACATATGCCTGCCAAATTCCGAACGAAGACACTGAATGAAGCAATAGGATCCTTAGAAAGAAAGAGGGTACAGGTTCCTTGTGTAGGATTAGGATAAACCTGTGCCTTAACCTGAATATACCCCTTCACCGTCAAAGAATCGGTATTAATAGCATTCTTTACGGTCAGCTTAACATCATAAACACCCGTTTTAGCATAATATATGGACTGCGGATTAGCATCTGTCGATTTATTTGGAACCCCTCCCGTAAACGTCCATACCCAACTGGTTGGCTTACCTAGCGAAAGATCTGTAAAGTTGACGGCATATCCAGGAGGAATAACGACTACATCGCCACTAAACGCTGCTACCACCTTATTATCATTATATCCACCCGTATAGTTTGAAACGCCAGAGTTTCTGGGATCAAGCCATGGACCAAGTTGTGTAGTCGAAGTTGTACCATTGGATGTCCAATGTGCTGATATCTTACCGTAGTAATCCTTTTCGGTGAGGTTATTACAATCAGAACCACCGCCACCCAACGTGCCAATAACTTGTCTGTCGCTGTTGATCAATGGAGAGCCTGAAGATCCCGGCTCAGTAACGCCATAACCTGAAGTAGACGAACGCCATAACACCTCCCAGTACTTTCCATTATTATCCGGTGAACCGGCATAAGTAGCGACAGAAACCGGAGCATCTTTAACAAATGAAATCTTTTTTATATCACCTTCAGGATGGTGAATACAGACATCACCCGTACTACTTGTCAA
>JAHEYR010000063.1 GCA_023251485.1 Bacteroidales bacterium | reverse complement strand
ATCCCCAGTAGAAAGAATATAATTTTTAGGAGTCGGCATATTCATGTTTGGTAAAAAGGAGATATGTTCATTATTGAAAATCTCAGATCCAAAAACAGTAAGGCTATCCTTCTGGGCCTTAAGACTTTTTTTCCGTTCTTTAATTTCAATGCTATCTGTTGATTTTCGGGCATCTTGATTTTGAGGAAAAAGATTATTTTTATCCAATTTATCCATTCTGTCAATCAATTTCTTCACCTCAGCCGGTTGTGCCCCTGCAGCTATAGCTTGCTTTTCAAAATCAGCAGTTGACATGCCATCAGCCGTTAATTTTGCCTTCATCTGGGCAACCTGCTCATTCGATAAGTCATCTGCCTTCAAAGTCTTTAACTTTACAGGATCCATAGATTGAGCCTTAAGTTGAATAGATAATAAGCAAATACCCAATAAGATAAATAGCGATTTGAAATAATTCATACAAAATAAACTTTAAATAATAACATGTAGTGTAAAAGTGAAAAGCACAGAAATGTGAAATAATAAAATATAGCTTAGTATCTGTAGTGGTCAGGTTTATAAGGGCCTGAAACAGGAACGCCAATATAATCGGCTTGTTCTTTTGATAATACAGTAAGTTTAACCCCTAATTGTTCCAGGTGTAAACGAGCAACCTCTTCATCAAGATGTTTAGGCAGACGATATACCTCAACAGCTAAGTCATGTTGCCATAACTCTAATTGAGCCAATGTCTGATTGGTGAAAGAGTTGCTCATAACGAATGAAGGATGTCCGGTAGCACAACCTAAGTTTACAAGGCGACCTTCTGCCAGTAAGAATATACTGTGACCATCTTCAAAGAAGTATTGATCAACCTGAGGTTTGACCTCCTGACGGACGATATCTTTTGCTTCATTTAAAAGATCAACCTGAATCTCATTGTCGAAGTGACCGATGTTGCAGACGATGGCTTGATCTTTCATCTGACGCATGTGTTCCAGTGTAATGATGTCTTTATTACCGGTAGTGGTAACATAGATATTTCCTTCGGCTAATGTGTCTTCGATAGGCTTTACTTCAAATCCTTCCATGGCAGCTTGTAGCGCACAGATAGGATCGATTTCGGTAATGATCACGCGGGCACCATAAGCACGCATAGAACGAGCAGAACCTTTGCCTACGTCGCCATAACCACAAACCACTACAACTTTACCAGCAATCATAACATCAGTAGCACGCTTGATGCCATCGGCCAGTGATTCGCGACAACCATAAAGGTTATCAAACTTGCTTTTGGTAACTGAGTCATTAACATTGATAGCAGGAACAAGCAATTTACCCTTCTCCATCATCTGATACAGACGGTGAACTCCGGTTGTCGTCTCTTCAGAAACACCCTTCCATTCAGCAACCGTACGGTGCCAATGGGTAGTATCCTCGACATAGAAAGCACGAAGTGTTTTATAGATAGCAGCTTCTTCAGCATTTTTAGGCTGATATTCTAAAAGCTTAGAATCATTTTCAATATCATATCCAAGATGGATTAAGAGGGTAGCATCACCACCATCATCAACGATAAGGTTTGGACCTTTGTCGCCGGGGAAGGTTAGTGCCTGAGCAGTACACCACCAATACTCTTCGAGAGATTCGCCTTTCCAGGCAAATACAGGAACACCAGCAACCGCAACAGCGGCAGCAGCATGATCTTGTGTAGAGAAGATGTTACAACTACACCAGCGAACATCAGCTCCTAGTTCGACTAGTGTTTCGATTAAAACAGCAGTCTGAATTGTCATGTGAAGAGAGCCTGTTATCCGGGCTCCTTTAAGAGGTTTCTGTCCGGCATACTTGGCACGTAAGGCCATTAAACCGGGCATTTCTTTCTCTGCAATATCTAATTCCTTGCGGCCCCAGTCGGCAAGACTGATATCGGCTACTTTGTACTGAAGGTTGGTGTCAACCGTTAAGTTTTCCATGTAAGCATTCTATTTTTGAGGCTGCAAAATTACATCTTTTCTTTAAGATTATCAAAAGAATATAAATGGTTTTTAGGCTGATCTCTAATGCAATCGAGCTACTATTTTGATTGAGTATAAATAACTTGCATGAGTTTAAAGAATTTCGTACTTTTGACGGGCAGTCTGAACGACTCGTCAACTATGTCTGTTTTATCTATAACCTGAGATAGTTAAAGTGTTGTAAAATTAGATTGTATTCAAATTTTAAGAAATCTTAAAGCTATACAACCTGTTAAGGTTGTACCTTTGTTTACTTTTTTAATTATAACTGTTTAGAATTTCACTTGTTGATTATGAATAATTCGCAAAATAAAATATCCGAAGAACTGAAGCGTCGTGTGTTGGTGTTGGATGGAGCTATGGGTACCATGATTCAACGCTATGATTTGCAGGAAGAGGATTATCGTGGCGAACGCTTTAAAAATCATCCATGCGATGTAAAGGGAAACAACGATCTTCTTTCGATAACACAACCTCAAGTTATTCAGGCTATTCATCGCGAATATCTTGAAGCCGGAGCTGATATTTTAGAGACCAATACCTTTAATGCCAACCGCATTTCAATGATGGACTATCAGATGGCGGATTTGGTTTACGAATTAAACAAGGTTTCAGCTGAAATAGCCAAATCAGCAGTAGCTGAATTTGAAAAGACCCATCCTGAAAAGCATTGTTTTGTGGCGGGCTCAATAGGACCAACGAATAAAACAGCTTCAATGTCGCCTGATGTCAATGATCCGGGATATAGAGCTGTTAGCTTTGATGATTTAGCATTAGCATATAAAGAGCAATTGAATGGTTTGATAGATGGGGGAGTGGATCTATTGATTCTAGAGACCATTTTTGATACGTTGAATGCTAAAGCTGCCATTTTTGCTATTGATGATGTTTTAAAAGAACGTAATATCCGAATTCCATTGATGATCTCCGGTACGATAACAGATGCCAGTGGACGAACTTTATCCGGTCAGACTGTTGAAGCATTTCTTAACTCGATATCACATGCCGATATTTTAAGTGTGGGCTTTAATTGCTCATTAGGAGCAAAGGACATGCGTCCACATATTGAAACGTTGAGTATAAAAGCACCGTTTAATGTAAGTGCTTATCCTAATGCCGGACTTCCTAACCAGTTTGGTCAATATGATCAAACACCTGTTGAGATGGCCATGGAAGTTAAGCTCATGACCGATGAAAATCATGTTAATATCATTGGTGGTTGCTGTGGTACTACACCTGATCATATCAGGGAACTGGCTAAACTGGCAGCACATACCTCTCCACGTCCACTTCCTACGATTAAACCAGAACTTCATTTGAGTGGTTTGGAACCACTTCAGATGTTTGAAGGAAGTAATTTTATTAATATTGGTGAACGAACCAATGTCTCAGGATCCCGAAAGTTTGCTCGTCTCATTGCAGAAGAGAAATATGAGGAGGCGCTTACTATTGCTCGTAATCAGGTTGATGGTGGTGCTCAGGTGATCGATGTGAACATGGATGACGCCATGCTCGACTCAGAGAAGTCGATGGTGCGTTTTCTGAATTTAATGCAGGCAGAGCCCGACATAGCCAAGTTGCCAGTCATGGTTGATTCTTCTAAGTGGAGTGTGCTGGAAGCTGGCTTGAAATGTTTACAAGGTAAAGCCATTGTGAATTCTATTTCCTTGAAAGAAGGTGAAGACTCATTCCGGTATCATGCTGCAAAGGTAAAACAATATGGTGCGGCTGTGGTCGTGATGGCTTTTGACGAAGAAGGACAGGCCAGTACCTACGAACGGCGCATAGAGATTTGTAAACGTGCCTATGATATTTTAACCAAAGAGATTCATTTTCCTGCAGAGGATATAATTTTTGATCCCAATATATTAACCATTGCAACGGGTATTGATGAGCATAATAACTATGCCATCGACTTCCTCAAAACCGTTGAATGGATCAAGAAAAACCTTCCTTTTGCTAAAGTAAGCGGAGGGGTAAGCAATCTTTCTTTCTCGTTCAGAGGTAACGATACCGTGAGAGAAGCCATGCACTCGGCCTTCTTATATCATGCAATAAAGGCCGGACTGGATATGGCCATTGTCAATGCCGGTGTGCTGCAGGTCTATGATGATATCGATCCAACATTATTGGAACTGGTTGAAGATGTCATCTTTAATCGCAATCCGGATGCCACTGAGCGACTGGTCACATTTGCCGAAACGGTTAAGGCAAAAGGGAAACAGGAAGAAAAGGTAGAAGAGTGGCGAAATGAACCTGTTGCTAAGCGTTTGGCACATGCCTTGATAAAAGGGCTTGTTGAACATATTGATGAAGATGTTGAAGAGGCGCGAAAAAATTATCCGAGAGCTATTGATATTATTGAAGGCCCGTTGATGAATGGGATGAACATTGTGGGAGACCTTTTTGGTGCAGGAAAAATGTTTCTGCCTCAAGTAGTTAAAAGTGCTCGTGTAATGAAAAAAGCTGTAGCTGTTTTGCTTCCATACATCCAGGCTGAGCAACTCGGCGAAGTTCAAAAGGCGGGGAGAGTTCTAATGGCTACCGTAAAAGGAGACGTTCATGATATTGGGAAGAATATTGTTGGCGTAGTATTGGGCTGTAATAACTATGAGATTATTGACTTAGGTGTGATGGTGCCTACTGCAAAGATCTTGCAAGAAGCTCGCGATCAGAAAGTGGATATAATTGGCTTAAGCGGATTGATTACCCCTT
The DNA here is from genome assembly GCA_023251485.1 of Bacteroidales bacterium. Lineage (GTDB taxonomy): Bacteria > Bacteroidota > Bacteroidia > Bacteroidales > Cfx3-03 > Cfx3-03. Next base: position 11,277 of record JAHEYR010000063.1, on the reverse strand, counting down.
CGCTTGATGAAATGGTTAATGTATCCAAGGAGATGCAACGTCAGGGATTTAATATCCCCGTATTGATAGGAGGTGCTACTACTTCGGAAGTACATACAGCCGTTAAGATAGATCCTGCCTATCAAGGAACGGTAGTTCATGTTCGTGATGCTTCACGAGCAGTGGGTGTTGTGGCAGCATTACTCTCAAACGAACAACGTCCGGCTTTTGAAAGTACCCTTAAACAGCGTTATGAAGACACTCGGCATAAACATGAGAACCGAAAGAACGATGTTGTGTACATCTCATTAGAAGAAGCAAGAACCAACAAATTCGTTCCTGATTTTTCTGAATATAAGCCTGTAAAACCTGCATTGTATGGGGTTACTACATATAAAGATTATTCACTGGAAGAGATAAGCAAGTATATTGATTGGACTTTCTTCTTCCATGCATGGCGAATGACAGGAAAATACCCTGCCATATTTGAAGATCCATTGAAGGGCGAAGAGGCTAAAAAGCTTTTTGCTGATGCTCAGGCGATGCTAAAAAGAATGATCGATGAGAAAATGGTTACGGCTAACGCAACCTTTGGAATCTTACCTGCCCAATCGATTGGTGATAGCATCGAGATATTTGCTGATGAAGAGAAAAAGGATTTACTTCAAACATACCATTTTCTCAGGAATCAAGAGAAAAAAGAAAACGGTGTTGCCAACCTCTGCCTCTCTGATTTTATTGCTCCGAAGGAAAGCGATGTAGAAGATTATATGGGCTTCTTTGCTGTGACAGCCGGTATCGGTCTTGAAAAATGGTGCGCTCAATTTGAGGCTGATAATGATGATTATAGCAGTATCATGATTAAGATTTTAACAGATAGAATGGCTGAGGCATTTGCTGAGCTTTTGCACGACAGGGTTCGGAAAGAGTTTTGGGGTTTTGCACCCAACGAAACAGTAACTATACCGGAGATGTTGAAGGAAGAGTATCAAGGTATTCGTCCGGCTCCGGGTTATCCGGCTTGTCCAAGCCATCTTGAAAAAGGTGATCTGTTTAAGTTGATTGGTGCTTCTGAAAAATCAGGAATTCATCTTACCGAAAGTTATGCAATGTATCCTGCTGCATCTGTAAGTGGATTTTACTTTGCACATCCTGATAGCAGATACTTTAATGTAAGCAGGATTAGTCAGGAGCAAGTAGCAGATTATGCTAAACGCAGAGGTATAGAATTCGAAGAGGCTGAGAAATGGTTGCAATCAACACTTAATTATCTGTAGAGACGCACGGCCGTGCGTCTTGTATATTTGCATTAAAAGAGACACACGGCCGTGCGTCTCTACGGAAAACACATCAGGAATATGAAGGTAATCGATCATATAAAAAATGCTGAGCGTACATTATTTACGCTTGAACTACTCCCTCCATTAAAAGGGGAGACAATAGAAACAATCTACCAGGCTATCGATCCATTGATTGGTTTTAGCCCTTCATATATCAATGTGACATATCATCGCGAAGAGGTGGTTTATAAGCCACAATCAAACGGATTGCTTGAACGGCAGGTCGTGCGCAAACGTCCCAGTACAGTTGCAATTGCTTCTGCCATTCGTTTTAAATATGGGATTGATGTTGTCCCACATATGATTTGTGGTGGTTTTAGTCCCCGCGAGACGGAGGATGGATTAATTGATCTGCATTTTTTAGGTATTGATAATGTATTGGCTTTACGCGGTGATGCTCCTAGGCAAGATAAGTCATTTGTCGCCAGTAAAGGTGGGCATATTCATGCTACCGATCTTGTAAAACAGATTAGTCGTTTAAATAAAGGAATTTATCTGGAAGAAGAACTATTACAACCTTCTCCAACAAATTTTTGTGTTGGAGTAGCAGGATATCCTGAAAAACATGGTGAGTCACCAAATTTGGAAACAGATCTACGCTATCTCAAAGAAAAAGTAGATGCCGGAGCTGATTATATTGTGACGCAACTGTTTTACGATAATAGTAAATTCTTTGCCTTTGTCGAAAAGTGCAGGCAGATTGGGATTACGGTTCCGATTATCCCTGGCATAAAACCAATTTCGGTTAAGAACCATCTTACGATATTACCAAAAACCTTTAATATTGATATCCCCGAAGATTTGGTTACAGCTGTTGATGCATGTAAAGATAATAGTATGGTTAGAGAGGTCGGTGTTGAATGGGCAATACAACAAACGAAAGAGCTAATGCAGTTTGGGGTGCCAGCCATCCATTTCTATACCATGGGAAAACCCGATAATATTTGTAAAATAGCCAAAGCTATTTTTTAGTATACTTGTAGTTCAAAAAATGCCGGTAATGGATATATATAGTCAAATCACCGCGAAGAAAGAAAACGGAAAGAAACAATTTGCAGTTCTGGTTGATCCTGATAAACTTGACGATAAGCAGATCCTGAAACTTGCAGATCTTGCACTGAAAGCAGAAGTCGATTATCTCTTTGTCGGAGGGAGTCTTCTTGTCAATAATGCCCTTGATGCATGCATAACAACATTGAAAAAGGAGACTGCTATTCCTGTAATTCTGTTTCCGGGCAATAATATGCAGCTTAGTTATCGTGCCGACGGCATCCTTTTTTTGTCACTGATTTCGGGAAGGAATGCCGAAATGCTTATCGGCCGTCATGTCATTACAGCACCCTATCTGAAATTAACATCACTGGAGGTGATCTCTACAGGTTATATGTTAATAGAGAGTGGTCGGCCTACATCTGTATCTTATATGAGTAATTCTGTGCCAATTCCATCAGACAAAGTTGATATTGCATGTTGTACAGCTATGGCTGGCGAGATGCTTGGTCTCAAATTAATCTTTATGGATGGGGGAAGTGGTGCGCTAAATCCCATATCGCAAGCTATGATTCGTGGAGTTAGTAGTAGTATTTCAATTCCATTAATAGTGGGTGGGGGCATTCGTACGCCCGAATTGGCAGCAACGAATTGCAAGGCAGGTGCCGATATTATTGTTGTTGGAAATGCTATTGAAAAAGACGCAGGGCTCATTACAGAAATATCACAAGCGATCCATCAAAGTTCTCAACCTAAATAAATCATTATGCTACGTATTTCTACATTTATTCTGCTGTTACTTTTTGTATTCAGTGGACAATCGTATGCCCAAACACGCAAAATGGATTGGGCGGATCTTGTTAATCCCTCATCTCTTGCCGCAAAGTCTTTGCGTAACCTCCAGTGGATGGGAACATCCGATTTCTTTACCTATAATGCAGATGGTAAAACAATTTTAAAGGGAAACGTTAAATCGGCTCAACCTGATACATTATTGAAACTACAACAGCTAAACGATGTTCTGAAACCACTTCAGATTGCAAGTATGACTTCGTTGCCCCAATATCGTTGGGTCGATAATGATAACCTCACCTTTACGAATAAAGGTAAAGTTGTAAAATATAGTATCTCAAAAGGATCTGCACAATTGTTGAATAGCTTTTCGGCTAATGCTGCTAATGTTAATGTTGACGAAGCGCAATATCGTGTAGCCTTTACCCGTGATAATAATCTGTTTGTGTCTATTGATGGTAATGAGAAAGCTGTCACACAGGATACAGACAAAGGTATTGTGAACGGGCAATCTGTTCATAGAAATGAATTTGGTATTAAAGGAGGCATATTTTGGTCACCCAAAGGGAACCTGGTAGCTTTTTACAGAATGGATGAACGGATGGTGGCAGAGTATCCTATTGTGGATGTCACCCAACGAATTGCAAAAGTTGATGCAATACGCTATCCTATGGCTGGCGAAACAAGTCATCAGGTTACATTGGGTGTTTACAATCCAATAAAAGGGACTACACTGTTTTTGAAGACAGCAGGACCAGATGATCATTATTTGACAAATATCTGTTGGGATCCTTCTGAAAAGTTTATCTATATTGCAGAACTGAATCGGGGTCAGAACCAGATGAAGTACAACAAATATAGTGCAGAGACTGGCGAGTTTGTTAAAACCTTGTTTGAAGAGACCAGTCCGCAATATGTTGAACCATTGACCCCTGCATTATTTTTGAAGACGAATCCCAATCAGTTTATCTGGCAAAGTCAGCGTGATGGATATACACATCTATATCTTTATGATACAGAAGGAAATCTGATAAAGCAGTTGACCAAGGGAAACTGGGTCGTAACGAATGTAAATGGGTTTGACCAAACCGAACGTAAGCTGTTTTACACTTCAACAGCGGTTAGTCCTATTCAGCGTCACCTCTATGTGCTTGATATGAAAAGTGGTGCCACAACCTGTCTAACACAGCTTCATGGAACCCATACCGCTCAAGTGAGCACTGATGGGCATTTTATCCTCGATGTACTCTCGAGTACAGATATCGCAAGGCGGTATGATTTGATTGATGCCGCCAAAGGTAAGTTAATCCGTACCCTTCAGGAAGATGTGAATCCATGGAAGAACATTCAAAGTGGTGAAATTACAGTGGGTACACTCAAAAGCAAAGACGGTTCTGATCTCTACTATCGTTTGACGAAGCCAGCTGATTTTGATCCTACAAAGAAATATCCGGTGATCTTTTATGTCTATGGTGGTCCTCATTCTCAGCTAGTGACAGACACATGGATGGGTGGCGGTAATGCATGGTTTCAACTTTTAGCAGCTAAAGGCTATGTCGTATTCACCCTCGATAACCATGGTACATCTGATCGCGGTTTTGCTTTTGAAAGCATTATCCACAGAAATCTGGGTACTATTGAGGTCGATGACCAAATGGTAGGTGTTAATTATCTGAAGTCATTACCTTTTGTTGATGCTAGTCGCATGGCTGTAGACGGATGGAGCTATGGTGGGTTCATGACCCTTTCATTGATGTTGAAGCAGCCTGGCGTATTCAAGGTAGCCACTGCCGGTGGTCCTGTTATCGACTGGAAGTATTATGAAGTGATGTATGGCGAACGCTATATGGATACGCCTCAGGAAAACCCTGACGGATATAAAAACGCCAGCCTTTTAAATTATGCACAGAACCTGAAAGGACGTATGTTGATTATTCATGGTACAAGCGACAATACCGTTGTTTGGCAAAACTCATTGTTATTCTTGAAAAAGTGTGTAGAGAAAGGTGTTCAGGTTGATTATTATGTCTATCCCGGCCACGAACATAATGTAATAGGCCCTGATCGAATTCATCTGTATAAGAAGTTGTTTCAATATTACGAAGATCATTTATAGGGTAAATGAAGAAATGAAAAAGGCTGTTGGAGAACAAATAATCTCCAACAGCCTTTTTTTCTTAAGTGAAGATGTGATATTTCAGTAGAAATGGTGCCTCTTACATCAAAAAACTTTTAACTTTGCAAACAGTTTACAATGCCTCTTTAGCTCAGTGGTAGAGCAGCTCACTCGTAATGAGCAGGTCGAGGGTTCAACTCCCTTGAGAGGCTCCAGATCCGGTTTTCTTAACCGGATTTTTTTATTTATGTAGTAGCGAATCCAGCATTTGCATTAAGTGTATATGATTGATGGGTTTTGAGAGATAACCGTCAAATCCCATATCTAAACATTTCTTTTTATCTTCATCACTTGCAAAAGCAGTTTGTGCAATGATAGGAACTTTACTATTTAATGCTTTAATTCGTTCGAATAGTTGAAATCCATTGATATCCGGTAGTCTGATATCCATTAATATAAGATCAATAGAACTGTTATCGTTAAAGTGTTTTAAAGCACTTTTCCCATCTTTTGCTTTTAGAAGAACGATATTAGTGTCCGAAAGAAGTTCATTTATGAGGATGATGTTATCTTCAATATCCTCAACAATTAAGATCGTTTTCCCATTCCAATCCATCTTTGGGAAAGAACTTTTTATTGGAAGGGGTTGTTCTATTATTGATTTCTGAAATGGCAATGTGAAAAAGAAAGTAGAGCCAACTCCTTCCTCCGATTCTACCCAAAGTCGGCCACCCATCAATTCAACAATCCCTTTCGAGATGGTTAATCCTAGCCCTGTACCACCATATTCGCGACTAATTAAGAAATCATGTGCCTGTCTGAACCGTTCGAATATGACCCCTTGCTTCTCTTTCGAAATACCAATACCAGGGTCTTTAACATAGAAGAGGAGGTCTTTATCATTGATGCAACTATAGCCGATTTCGATGATGCCACGATGTGTGAATTTGTAAGCATTGTCTATCAAATTGGTAAATACTTGTCTTAATCTTGAGAAGTCAGCTTGTATGATGGCATCTTCGTTCTTTAGCGTAGGGCTAAAGATAAGCTGTACTGGCTTATTTACAAGTGTTTCGTTTCTGGAAGTGAAAAATTCAACAATATCATTAATTAGAAAATTAATGTTATCCATGGATTTGTTAATACGTAGCGTACCTGATTCAATTTTAGAGATATCGAGGATATCATTGATGATAGTTAGTAGGTCGTTGGTTCGTTGATTGATGACCGTAGTAAAACGTTTTCTCTTCTCATAAGAAAGATGTTCATTATTGAGTAAATCAGAAAACCCGATGATTGCATTCATAGGAGTCCTGATTTCGTGTGACATATTAGCTAGAAATGCAGATTTCAAACGATCCGATTCTTCTGCTTTCTCTTTAGCATGAGCAAGCTCCTTGTTGATTTGTTGGATTTCAGCAAAGCTTTGATTTAATTCTTCGTTGAGTACTGCATATTCCTCATTTTGTTGTGTGAGTAACATCTCACTTTCTATCAGCGCCTGTTCTGTCTCTTTGTTTTCGGTAATGTCGATAATGGTTCCAATATAACCGATGACTGTTTCTTTTTCGTCAAATTCAGAAACTACTTCTGCCAGCATCCATCTATTATTAAGCCCAAACTTAAACTCTGAACGTATAGCTTTGTTGGGTATATTGTTTACCCATTGTGCTTGTATGTTTGTATGATATTCATGATGGATAAAATCAGTCCATTCTTTTAAAAGGACATCTTCCAGCTTATATCCCGTCAACATACAGAAACGTTCGTTAGCATATAGGATTTTTCCTCCTATGTTTAATCGGAATATCCCTACGGGAGATATTTCAGTTAAGCGATTAAAGAGTCGTTCTTTTTGAATTAACTCTTGCGTTCTATGCTCAATGATACGTTCGAGGTTCTCAAAAAGTAGAGAATTCTTTAAAATGAGGGCGATACTATGTGTTAGGACCCCCATAGTGCTCAATAATAATTCAATATTATGAAGTTCGAATAGATTCAATACCAGAAGAACGCCATATCGGGTCTTCCCAAATGTGAGGGGTAACACCGCAATGTCATTCCATTCCTTATCTGTCAGGATTTGCTGAGCAGCCAGAGGCCCGGTTTCTTTACCCCACATTTCGGCCTTATCGATTTGCATACTTATTTCAGCAAGCTCTAGTATCTCAGGACAATGAACAGTAGGGGTATGCCGTTCAGGGCAAACACTGATAATGCGATGTTCCCCACTCTTCATCACCTCCCCCGATTCAATTAGAACAACAGTACGCCCACCTAATAACTCGCGCATTTGTTGGGTTAAATAGTCGGAAAGTAATCTGGGGTTTTCTGCCTTTTCCAGAATATTCTCCAGAATATCTCGCAAGAGTATTTGGTTAGCAACAGATATTGTATGCGAAGCGTTATCCATTTTATTCATCATAGTAAATCAATCAAGTAAATTAATAATCGCTTCTTTTAGATTGTTTAGCGAAATTGAAAGTATGGAATAGGGTAGTCCTGTGAATTTTGAAATTTCTTTAAGCGTTAATTCGGGTACAGGGATTATACCTGTGTCAATATAAATGAGCTGAGTATGCATCTCCTGCATAAATGATTGTGCATTTTCCATATTGAGTCCTAGCTGTTTTTCAAATACTTCGCGCCATCTTTCACACCATTCCGGTAATAAGAAAAAAGCGCCCTCTTTACGCAGCTTCCGATATTGTTCCTTACCAAGAAATATCTCAATGCAGTTCATCCCTGCTATTCTTTTCGTATCGTGCGCTGCTTCTAATTCGTTCATACAGGCATGGCACTCTCCATAGATGATGGCAACATTATTTCCACTGCTTAATTCTTCGTTTACGGCCGCCTTCATTGTTTGATCCAATAGATTGGGGTTCATATGAAGCATAGAGTCGAGATAGTGAATCGGATTTTCTTTTAGCTGATTCATCTTTATCGATTCAATCTCTTTTCTGAAAATTGAACAGGCGATAATTGATGGTTTATGATTAGGGTTTTGCATTACTCGTTTTCCTTTTTGAAATCTGATACCGATTGTAATATGGCGTGAATGTTTTCAGGAGGCGTATTTAATGGAATATCAGCAGCGGAACTCGCTAAAATAAAATGGTTGTCGTTCACTCTGTTTGTAAGAATTCGTTTACAACGACGACTTATGTTTTCAGCCGAGTATTTATTTAATGTTGGGCCATCAATATTTCCGAGTAATAGTTTGTGTTCCCCAATATTTTCTCGTGCAACATCAAGATTGTCCTTCGGGTCGACACAGAAACCAATTACATTGGGTAGGTCTTTTAAGAAACCATTGAAGGCATTCATAGGAGATCCTGTATGGTGCAGTACAATAGGACCTTTTACCTGTTTAAATGCTTCTCGGTAAATTGGGATAGCGATATTGTTTAAGATGAAAGGAGTAATGATTTCAGGGTTACAAAAGCAGACTGGAAGTACAATGAGATTGGCGCCGGCTGCTAAAAATGCATTAGCCCGCTTTACAAAATATTCTGTAGTCTTTTCACAAAAGGCCCTGGCGATGTCTGTTTTAAAAAGAATGGTTTCAAGCCATCCATCGATACCCATAATAACGGCGGGTAGATCAATCGGACTTACCATTACAGACCCGATAAGGGTGTCTTGACTACACTGTTTTGCGACTAATTCAGTCGCTTTGATGAAATATTGCAGTCGGGTACTATCATTAATATCGGGAACAGGCAATTTCAAAAGAGCTTCAGCCGATTCTGTTGCAGGTTTCCGAATATTTGGAGCATCAGAATTAAAATATTTAACCACGCTGCCAAAAGCTTCTCCTTCTCCCGGAATGAAGAATGGTGTTAATATCAGGTCGGGGTGAAAGGTTTCTCTGACTGCCGCTTGTCCTTCAGCGTACAATTCAGGGCGATTATAATATTCAAATAACGGAGCTTTTATTAAACCGGCTCCATACAAGGATAGTGTTAGTATAACAGCAGTTTGATCCTTCTCTTGCCCATTTAAAGTGGCCATTATTCTTTCTATACCATTCATAGTATTTGATTAAATAATCGTTGAATCATTCCAAAGTTTTTCAAAAAGAGGATTTACGTTCATGGCATTTCCGGTGGTACCATCTCCTCCAACTTCTGCAACCAGTTCCGGCCTAAGTCTGAAAACAGCTCCTCCAACAGCAAGTTTTATCTGATTAGTGAGGTTCCGTTTTTTTATTTCTTCTCTTACCTTTTTTATATTTACAGCGGTAGAGTACATCATGGCAGAGATGCCAATAACTTTTGCTCCCGACTCTATGGCCTTATCAATGAATTCTGTAGCCAAAACATCATTTCCTAAATCAATAACATTCCATCCGGAAGCCCGTAAGAAAATACCAACCATTTTTCTTCCCAATGAGTGAAAGTCATCTTCAATATTCCCAATGACTACCGGCCCTTTTTTATCTGTCGGAAGACCATTGTCATCAGAAAGAGAGAGATGTTTTAACATGAAGTCCTCCGAAATTTTGCCCGAAACATATGCCTGAGCTAATGAAAGATCTGTTGAACACTCCCATATTTTACCAATATCTTCAAGTGTAGGATCCAGTATTTCATTTATTGTTCTTTCAACCCCATATTCGGCGACCCATTCATCAAGCAACTGGTTGGCAGTCTGTCGGTCAGCATTTAAGATCGCTTCTACCAGATGTTCTCTTGTTTCTATTATTTTTTCCATTCTCAATAATTTAGAAATGATTTTTTAAGAATAGGTAGATAAAATATTAAGCGTTATTAATAGATAAGTTCATTCAGCATGGAGAAGAGTGAATGTGTAATGTGTTGATAATTAATAAAATAATTTGTATTGTCGGTGCAATTTAATTTTTAAACAATATAGTGATAAAAACAGCTATTTTTTCAACGTAAAGCATATATTCCCGTCATTTCTCACTTCGTTCGAAATGATGTTGGTTCTTTTAAGACATCCATCTTTTTTAGCTAAAATGCTAATAACTCTAACCTCCAAACCGATACCCTATACCAGATTCGGTGTTTAATAATCGTGGCTTAGCAGGATCGTCTTCAACCTTTTTGCGTAATTGGGCAATGAAGACTCTCAGATATTGGGTCTGTTCAACATAACCCATTCCCCAAACTTCTTTTAAAATATACTGATGCGTTAAAACCCGTCCTTCGTTCTTTGCTAATAGCGCAAGAAGAGAAAATTCGGTGGAGGTAAGTTTTATGATGTCGTTATTTTTCCTGGCTATATGGTTCGCTAAATCTATTGTTAATGATCCGAATTCTAATATTGGGTTATCTGAATTGCTTTCACTTTGCCTTATTGCAACCCTGATCCGGGCCAGTAATTCGCCTGTACGGAAAGGCTTTGTCAGGTAGTCATTTGCACCATTATCGAGTGCTTTAACAATATCATCTTCCGAACTTCGAACAGAAAGAATGATGATGGGTTTATGATACCACTCACGGAGCTTTTTTAAAATATCAAGACCTTCAGCATCGGGCAAACCTAGATCAAGGACGATAAGAATAGGATGTACAGTAGTTGCTAATATCAAACCTTCTTTCCCTGTTGTTGCTTCAGCAATCTTATAGCCGTTGGCAGAAAGTGTGATCTCCAGCAAACGACGTATTTGAACCTCATCGTCAATAATCAGTATGGTACCAGTGTTTATCATTTAATCAGTTTGCTTGTTGAATTGGGTCATTTCAGAAATCTTAACAGGGATTTTGATAGTGAAAAGTGCACCACCATTTTGTCGGTTTTCCGCAATTACCGTGCCTTGATGGGCTTCAATAAATCCTTTGACTATCGATAACCCTAATCCTGTACCACCAGCTTTTGCATTTTTCCCCCGATAGAATTTATTAAAAACAGATGCTAATTCAGTAGGAGGGAATCCACTTCCTCTGTCCATCTCCTGAATAGTAAGATACCCATGATCATAAAAGAATTTGATCCTGATGTTGGACCCTGCCGGAGCGTTTTGCGTTGTGTTTAAAACCAGATTATGCAAAACCTGCTCAATAAGTCCAAAATCGATATAGACCAATG
>JAHEYR010000062.1 GCA_023251485.1 Bacteroidales bacterium | reverse complement strand
TCTGGCTATCATTAGTATTGGTCATATAGGTAATTATGCAATTGAAGCTTGCAGGCAGCTTGCCGATTTAGAAATTGATGCAGCCCATTATGATATGCGTTTCCTAAAACCAATCGACGAGAAACTGTTACATGCAATTTGCTCTAAGTTTAAGAATGTTATCACCATCGAAGATGGAACTGTTGTGGGAGGTCTGGGAAGCGCTGTAGTTGAATTTATCAACGACAATAAATATAATACTTCAGTGAAGCGATTAGGGATTCCTGACAGCTTTATCGAACAGGGGACCGTTGCAGAGCTACATCGGATATGTGGGTGTGATGTGCAAGGAATTGTTGATACAGCAAAAGAGATTATCATTCATAAATAGAAAAAGCCGCTTTCGTAGAGCGGCTTTTTCAACGGTATTCATTCAATGGTAGTTATTATATCCCTACCAGTTTTACATTAGTCGTAGTAGCACCTTTCCCGTTCTTGTCACCGGGAGTCTTGATCATTATCTCGTTTTTGTAGGTTACATCACCATAATCAAGGGTGACGGTTTTGCCATTCGAGTTGGTCATTACCATTGTGCCTTTTGTAAAAGTTGAATAGTTTGCAGGTTTTATAAGTGGATTATCTGCCTGTATTTTACTTGAATAGCTAAATCCGGCACTGTTGCTTCCTTTTGAACTTCCTGTGATCTTAAAGACGATCTTGTTGAGATCAGATGTACCATTTCCTTTAATTATCTCTCGATTGCGTATGGCCGACCACTCTTTCCATGTTCCATCTTTAGCAGGGATTTTCATAGTTGTCTTTTCAGTCCAGTTATGGTGTTTGTCAACTCCGGTCACCCCAAAAGACGAAGAGATCGTACCTGATTGGATTTCTCCATTGACAATCAGGTTGTCGATGGTTGATTCCTTTGACCATCCGCCAGCCTTCATCCAACTATATAAATTTACAATACTTCCTTTTCGGGTCTTCCCATCCGTACAGGCACAGCCGAATGCACCATAATCGATTGTTAATTTAATAGTAGCACTATCATCAACCGTCATTTTTTCGATGATGATATTGACACAACTGTCTTTTCGTTTGGTTCCTATAATTCTGGTTAGACTTTCTGCCCCTCCGGCTTTAAAGGTGGGAGCGGCAAAAACATCAGCATATAGCCGTTGGTAGTAACTGATGATTCCCCTGATTTCGCCTACTGTATTTTCCATATGAATCGCATCCTTAGCGGCCTGAATCTCAGGAGAAGAAGTTGTCCCATATTTTTTTGTATTACAGAAAGTGAAAATACCTACACATATGATCAATGTAACGAATAGTATCTTTATCCTTTTCATAAACTGTTTCGTTTTAGTTACAGGTATTTATAACTATATGACAATTTGCAAGATGAAAAGTTTAATACCTTTTATGATTTTAAATTAACTTCGCGGAAAATCTGAAAAATATATTGTGAATTATCGTAATCTGCTTCGAAAGAAATCTATTGAGGATATTCTTGCCCATGCTGCGTCTGTAGAGGGACAGGATACCGCGATGAAGAGAACCCTCAAGGTCCGCGACCTAACAGCTATGGGGATTGCAGCTATTATTGGTGCAGGGATCTTTAGTACTATTGGAAATGCCGCTGCAGATGGGGGCCCTGCTGTCTCTCTTCTCTTTGTCTTCACGGCTATAGCCTGTGGATTCTCTGCAATGTGTTATGCTCAATTTGCCTCACTCATTCCTATTAGCGGAAGTGCTTATACATACGCATATGCAAGTTTTGGTGAGCTGATTGCTTGGATTATCGGATGGGACTTGATCATGGAGTATGCTGTTGGAAACATTGCTGTAGCTATCTCATGGTCAGAGTATCTTACCTCCTGGCTCGATGGGATGGGTTTGCATGTGCCCGATTTCCTCGCCATGGACTATGCCAGTGCATTTCATGGCTATAAGGATGCGATGCTTCAGCTTGCTTCGGGTGTTAAGCTGGAAAGCTTAAATCGTCCTATTTATGAAGCCTACATGGCCTGGACAACTGCACCTGATCTCTTTGGAATCCGGATGATTGCAAATATTCCTGCCTTTGCTGTGGTCATTCTCATTACGGCGCTTGTGTATATCGGCATCAAAGAGACCAAAAATGCCGGAAATTTAATGGTGTTGCTCAAACTTATCATTCTACTGCTGGTCATCGCAGTTGGTGCTTTTTATGTTGAACCCAAGAACTGGAGTCCTTTTGCACCGAACGGATTGTCGGGTGTGTTGAAAGGCGTATCCGGCGTTTTCTTTGCCTATATCGGTTTCGATGCCATCTCGACAACTGCCGAAGAGTGTAAAAATCCTCGACGCGATCTTCCGCTCTCTATGATTTTGGCACTGATTATCACTACCGTTATTTATGTTATTGTTAGTTTAGTACTCACCGGAATGGTTCATTCGGCTGATCTCAGAGTAGCCGACCCTCTGGCGTTTGCTTTCCAGAAGCTTCATCTGAACTGGCTCTCGGGCTTTATAGCACTGAGTGCTGTGATTGCCATGGCCGGAGTAATTCTGGTCTTCCAGGTTGGACAACCCCGTATCTGGATGAGTATGAGTCGTGATGGATTGTTGCCTCCAATCTTTGCAAAACTCCATCCCAAGTTTAGAACACCTTCATTTTCTACTATCCTCACTGGTATTATCGTTGCCGTCCCTGCTTTATTTACCACCTTAACGCAGATGACAGACTTAACCAGTATCGGAACCCTATTTGCTTTCATCCTTGTTTCGGGCGGCGTCATCATCATGAGTGAGAAAGAAGATCCCGAGACGATGAAGCGGGCTTTCAGAATCTATTTTATTAATTGTCGGCATTGGCTTATCCCTATCTGGGTCGTTGTACTGATTATCTTGTTTTGGACCGGTGTTCTTAAATTTAGTGCTATTGGCGACTGGGTAACAGGACTTGGACATGCTTTAGGTCATTGGTCAATCTTTAAACACATGATACCTTATATCGTATTTGTTGTCATTGCTGTTTGGGTATCGATAAAAGCTGTTATCAGACAATGGTCGTTGGTTCCGGTATTGGGTGTTCTGACGAATATGTATCTCATCTCAGAATTGGGAATCACTAACTGGATCGGTTTCAGTGTTTGGCTGGTTGTGGGATTACTGCTCTATTTTACTTATGGATCGCGCCATAGTAAATTGATCAAAAAGAAAGTTGCAGCATAATTTATTGAAATCAAAAAACATATTACGATGAAGAGAATAGGGTTGATTTCTTTCGTTTTCGTGTTGTTTATCATTAGTTTTTCAGGGTTCGCTCAACAACCCAACAGTTCGATTAATAAAAGTTATGTGATCGTTTTGCATGGTGGTGCCGGAAATATCTCTCCCGAGAACACCCCTCCAGAAAAGCAGGCGGCCTTAAAATCAGCTTTATCTGAAGCCCTTTCTGCAGCCAAACAGGTGCTCAGTAAAGGAGGGTCCTCACTTGATGCTGTGGTAGCGGCGATAAAAGTATTGGAAGATTCTCCACTTTTCAATGCAGGCAAAGGAGCTGTACTCACTGCAGAAGGAAAGGCGGAGCTTGATGCTGCCATTATGGATGGGAAGACTTTAAAGGCCGGTGCTGTCGCTGGAGTCACCATTGTAAAGAATCCGATTACTGCGGCAAGAGCGGTGATGGATCAATCCGTCCACGTAATGATGGCAGGGAAGGGGGCTGATCAGTTTGCCCGTGAACAGAAACTTGAGATTGTAGATCCATCTTATTTTATCACCCCCGAACGATGGAAGAGTTATCTGAAGATAAAGGAACAGGATTCAATCAAGCGAGTGAAAGAAAAATTCGGGACCGTTGGAGCTGTAGCTCTCGATATGGATGGAAACCTCGCTGCCGCAACCTCGACAGGCGGAATGATGATGAAGAAATTCGGACGGGTTGGCGACTCACCCATCATTGGTGCAGGCACCTATGCCAGCAATGAAGCGTGTGCTGTATCGGCAACAGGTCATGGTGAATTCTTTATCCGCAATGTAGTAGCCTATGATATTGTGGCACTTATTTTGTATAAGGAATGGAGTGTTGAAAAAGCATCCGACTATGTAATCAATCATAAGCTAAAAGAGCAGGGCGGTGAAGGTGGTGTTATCTGTCTCGATCGTAAAGGAAATATAGCTACTCCATTTAATACTCCCGGCATGTTTAGAGCATGGCTTAAGTTTGATGGCAAAAGTGAAAAGATTGAGATTGCTTTCTTTAAGTAAGATTGCGTATATTAACCATATAGTCTCTTGCTTTTATTAACCGATCAATCTATATTTGCAAAGAGGGCATCCTAAAAATGGATGGATTTAAATTAGAAATTAATTAGTATTCTTTTAACGAAAATAAGGATAAAGACAGGGGAGCCAGAAACCACTTTAAAACGGGGCGATGCCGAAAAGCCAAAAGAGTAGGTTAAATATAATTTTTGATATGAAAAAGGAAACACCACTTTCAAAAATGACACTTAGACAATGTGGAACGTTCACATTCATTCTGATGATGCTTGTAGCATCACTACCCGTCAAAGCCCAGTTCTTTGATCGGTTAACCAACCCAACAATTTCTATTAATCTTACGCATCCTCCGGGACTGGGTCTTAAGATTAACAAAGTAGCTTTTGGACATTCTTTTGGATATTTTTCTGATCAGATTGTTGATGCTATGATCAGCGATTTTGTTGGGAATCAAGTGGAGGTTATTAATCGTGCTGACCTCGAATCTATTCTGGGTGGACATAACCTTCGTTTAAGAGGTTTTATAGATAAACAAAGTGCAGCTGAAATCAGTAGAGTTGTTGGACCTTGTGCCATGATTATTGTAAAAGTGCAACGTTGTACAGCCCAGCAGGACAGATCATTTGAAAAAGAAAAAAGACGTGATCCAAAAACAAAGCAGGAATATATAGAGACTGCTTACTATTCTAAAACACGGGCGTTTCTTAAAGCTTCTGTCCAGACAATCGACCTTGCCACAGGTCGTATCTTCGCGGCACAGGTCTTTGAATATTCTCCGGAGAGAGTTACTAAATCATATCAGGGCTATCCTGAACCCCCTTCAAAGTTTGATGTTCAAGATGTTGCTTTAAAAATGTTTATCGGTGATGTTCATCGTATGTACTTCCCCTGGACTGAGATGACTACTCTTAACTTTTATAACGATAAAGATTGTGGTTTGAAACTGGCTTATCAGTCACTAAAGGCTGGAGATATAGATCATGCTTTTGAGCTATCAAAACAAAATGTGGAAACCGCTAAACAATCAGGTGTTAAAGATAAACTTCTCGGCCAAGCCTATTACAATTTGGGAATGTGCTATATGATCAGAAATGATTTTGATATGGCATTACAGACCTTTAGAGAATCAGAAAAATATAGGCCAGGTGGGATCCTTACGGAAGCTATTGCGAAATGTTTAAAAGCAAGAGATCTGACTTCTGCAATGCAGCAGATTGAGGATAGAGCATCGTATGAAGCTGATCAAGCTCAAGCTGCCGAAGAAAAAGTAGTACAGCAAGAGAATGCCAATATGCTTAAGAATTCGGATATCCTCGAGATGACGAAAAGTAAAATTTCAAAAGCAATTATCATTCAAAAGATCAGGAATTCAAAATGTAGTTTTGATACTTCAACTGCTGCACTTAGTGCATTAACAAAGGCAGGCGTGAATGAAGATGTTGTTATGGCAATGATGGATGTAAAATAGTTTCGTTTTAAAATAATAATGATAAGCAGTAGGGGAATTCTTTTGTCCTTTACTGCTTATCGTATTTTAGGATCTCAGTATTTACATAATCCAACTGGATACCAGCGTCGCGAAACATCTCTTCCGATTCGAGGCCTGCATGATAGCTGAATTCGCAAACCACCCGTTTTATACCACAGTTGATGATGAGCATGGCGCAAGTTCTACAGGGCGTCATTCGACAATACAGTGTAGCTCCTTCTAAAGCAATTCCCAGCTTGGCGGCTTGGCAGATGGCATTCTGTTCAGCATGAACTGTTCTTACGCAATGGTTGGTCTCGTGCCCATCTTCGTGCGTTACCTTTTTAAAGAGATGTCCCACTTCATCGCAATGTGGCAAGCCTGTGGGTGAACCCACATATCCTGTAACCAGAATCTGGCGGTCGCGCGCTACCACACAGCCACTACGACCTCTGTCGCAGGTAGCCCTTTTGGCAATGGTACGGGCAACTTCCATAAAATACTCGTCCCATGTTGGGCGAATATAAGTTTCGTTGTTATTTTCCATGGTCATCGATTTCTTTAAGTACAGCTTCAACCTGTAGAATTAATTCGGCTACAGTTCCATCATTGTTAAATTGGTAGTCCGCTCGTTTGATGCAAGCAAAGATATTTTGTTTGTTAGGGTCGTCAGAATTCATCTCTCGCTCTTCGTTCTGGATGAAGGTTTCATACGAAATCTTATCCGTAACGGAGTTGCGTACCACGATGCGATCGTAACGAATTAATGGGTCTGCATCTACTGCAAAGAGAATGAATTTCCCTTTTTTCTTTAATGAATCGATCTCTCCGGGCGTTCTGATGCTCTCTATGATGCAGTTGCCTCCTGATTTTACTGCCCGCTCGAATAGACAATCCACATTATATGAAGGCGAATTCTTTGCTCTGAGGTCATTGCCTACAAGCGTCATGGTGTCGCGATTTACTTCTAACCCGCGACGTTCAATCTCTTCTATTAAAAATGATCGTACCGAAAAGTGTTTAAACTGTTTTTCGTTGATCAGATAGTCCACAATGGTGCCTTTTCCTGCACCCAGTGTTCCTGTTATTCCAATAATCAGCATTTGTATTGTATTCGTATTAAAAATAGATTCTATAATAATTTTGTTCCTTCTACATCGTGCTTCGCAACCCACTAATCCATGATTGATGATCCACTTCAATGGGGGTGTATTCCTCCAGTGCCTTTAGCAGTAAGGCTTCATCCTCTTCGGCAATAAGATTAGCGCGGTGCTCCAAACGGACAAACTGTTCTGCTACGGTATGGTCTAGAAAGCTAAGTAGTTTATTCCAGAACTGATCGGTATTGAGCAATCCCATAGGTTTTTGCATCAATCCCAATTGATTAGAACTCATCACTTCAAAAATCTCGTCGAGGGTTCCTACACCACCAGGCATAGCGATGAACGCATCGGCCATTTGCATCATCACCTCTTTGCGTTCGCTCATAGAGTCTACCTTTATGAACTCGTTAAGTCCACTATGGGCAACTTCTTTATCGATGAGCGAAGTGGGCATCACGCCGATCACGTGTCCACCATGTGCCATAGCCTCATCGGCTATCAACGTCATCAATCCTAAATTGCTACCGCCATAAATCAGGGTGATGCCCTGTTGCGCTAATAACCTACCCAGATTTCGGGCAGCCTTTTTATAACTTTCTCTGCTTCCTGCACTCGAGCCGCAAAATACACAAACTGACTTTATCATTTAAATAAGTTTAAAACCAAATACTTCAGCAATCTTATCTCTCAGTAATGTCCTGACTTCTTCCATGTCAATCTCTCTTCCCAGCTCTTTTTGAAGCGAAGTCACTGATTTATCTGTGAATCCACATGGGTTAATCATGTTGAAATAGTCAAGGTCGGTATTGACATTAAAAGCAAACCCGTGCATGCTAACCCAGTGACTGGTTCGGACACCAATAGCACAGATCTTTCGGGTTTTACCGGGCACTTTAGTATCGAGCCAAACGCCTGTAGCACCTTCAAGTCGCTCAGAAGTAATTCCGTAGGCAGCTACTGTCTGAATAATAGCTTCTTCCAGTTTCTCTATATATTCGCGGGCACCCTTCACAAAGTAACTCAAGTTCAGTATAGGGTAACCCACAATCTGTCCGGGCCCATGATACGTAATGTCGCCACCACGGTTTGTACGAAAGAAAGTAGCATGTTTTGCCTGAAGCTGAAGGTAATCGACTAATAAGTTTCCTTCTTCACCACTCTTGCCCAGTGTGTAGACATGGGGATGTTCGCAGAAGAGCAAAAAGTTGGGTGTAACCAATTGCTGGTCAAGTGGAAGATCGTTGTTCTGCTTTTTGATCTCGATAACCTCATTAAACAGCTTTTCCTGATATTCCCAGGCCTCCTTGTATTCGATGATGCCTAAATCCTGATATTTAATATTGTACATATTGAACCTCTTTTCTAAAAAGATAGTCTGCAAGATAGTTGTTTTAATTTAAAAACCGAACGCGGAACTATCTTTATACATGTCTTTCTGCATGATAAGATGAACGAACTAACGGACCACTTTCTGCAACTCTGAATCCTTTTTTGAGTGCTACGCGACCATACTCAGCAAATTTTTCCGGTGTGACATAATCGATAACCGGAAGATGCTTGGCTGTGGGCTGAAGATATTGCCCGATCGTAATGACCGAAACCCCTGAAGCCAATAGATCGTCCATCGATTCAAACAACTCCTCTTCGGTTTCTCCCAATCCTAACATAACGCCCGACTTGGCCACTACGCCTGAGTCTGCAATCTGTTTCAGTACCCGTAGACTCAAATTGTAGCGAGCCTGACGACGTACCTGTGCAGTCAAACGGCGAACCGTTTCCAGGTTATGCGATATAATATTAGGCTTGGCTTCAATCACGCGATTGATATCAGCCTCAATGCCATTAAAGTCAGGAATCAGCACTTCGATGGTCGTATTGGGATTCACCTCACGAATTTTGAGGATGGTCTCAGCCCATATATGTGATCCACCATCCGGCAGATCATCACGATCAACGGAAGTGATGACACAATGTTTCAGATTCATCGACTTGATCGAATCAGCCACTCGTTGTGGTTCTTCTTTATCTACAGGCAAAGGAATGCCTGTTTTCGTATTACAGAATTTACACGAACGGGTACAGATATCACCCAGGATCATAAAAGTAGCGGTTCCGGCTTCCCAGCATTCGCTTAGATTCGGGCATTTGCCGCTTTCACAAATGGTATGTAGTTTTTGTCCGTGCAGTATCTCTTTCACCTTCAGGTAGCTTTCACCCTTTGGTAGTTTTATTTTGAGCCAGTCGGGTTTCCGACGATTGATTGGAATTTCCATGCAAACAATTATTTATACTATTTCTTAATAATGTGCAAAATTATTGATTTTTTTCATTTTAGCAGGTTAAAAATCATCTTAAAGATTTTGTTTGTGGTAATGCTATAAATAAAGGCATTCCATGGATAAAATAGTTTTAAATGCATTATCTTTGAAAAGGATACAACAGAAATCCAGAATTGTTTTTTATCTACGACTATTTTATTAAGAATCTTTATCAGCCTCATCCCTCCGGATGAATAGTTACGGTTATTATTTTCTACCCTAAATATTTAAACCCTATAAAAGATGAAGTCGTTATTAATTACAGTTGTTTTATTTGTTCTGGTAGCAGGGCTAAAGGCTCAGGCTCCACAAGAGCAGGCACTATCAACGAAGTATGAAGAACTAACCGCGCCCAATTTCGTTAAGGCTGTCAAACAAGCCGAAGGAGTTTGTTTACTTCCTTTTGGCATCATGGAAAAACATGGTCCGCATTTGCCTTTGGGCACCGACCTCTTCGAAGCCCGTCAGGTGGCTACCCTCGCTTCTGAAAAAGAATACTGTGTTGTTTTTCCTCCTTATTATTTCGGACAGATCAACGAAGCACGCAACCAGCCAGGTACCATAGCCTATAGCCCTGAAGTGATCTGGAAGCTACTACAGGAGACTTGTGATGAGCTATCCAGAAATGGATTCAAGAAGATCATCATCGTAAACGGACATGGTGGAAATAATGATTTACTAAACTACTTCTGCATGTCGCAATTACACAGTCCAAAGGATTATGTGTTGATGGTTTATAAACCTAATGAAGATTCGGTGATCATGAATCAAATAGCTAAGCTCAAGAAAACGAATTATGACGGGCATGCCGGCGAAAACGAAACCTCAATGATCAGGGCAATCCGTCCTGATCTGGTAAAAGCCGATCAGGCTTCTACACAATCGGGTGTTGATCAACATCGGCTTGCTGATATTCCATTCCAATACACAGGTATCTGGTGGTATGCACAATATCCAAATCACTATGCCGGTGATGGGAGCCAAAGTAGTGTGGAACTTGGTAATATATTGGTTAATGCAGAAGTGGAACAACTATCAAAGCTGATAAAGATCGTAAAGCAGTCTGATAAAATAGGGGTTATCCAGAAAGCGTTTTATGAGGACACCAAGAATCCATTAAAGACAAAGCAATAAAGAAATCGGACCCCAAAGGTCAAAGAGGATAAGATGTTTCTTTTTAGTCTGTATGATTAATACAGTATCTGATTTAGGGATAGGGCATGACTTGTCCGCATTCAAATCTATTGAATCTATCAGATTAGAACAGGTTGCGACCTGTCCCTGCTTACCAAGAATTCGTATCTTTGTCAGAGAATTTATATCTGTAAAAAATCGTAAGATGAATAAACTATATCCTTTAAAATTCAGGCCGATCTATAAAGAGAAGATCTGGGGCGGACAGAAAATCAGAACGGTATTGGGCAGAGATGTAGGCGCTTTATCAAATTGTGGCGAAGCATGGCTGCTATCGGGCGTCACAGGTGATCAAACAGTGGTCGAAAATGGATTCCTTGCCGGAAACGAACTCAACGAACTCATAGAGATATACATGGATGAGCTGGTTGGAAACCATGTTTATGATCGTTTTGGTGAAGAGTTTCCTATTCTCGTAAAGGTGATTGATGCGAATGACTATCTCTCCGTACAGGTTCACCCTGATGATAAGATGGCGATGGAACGGCATGATAGTCTTGGTAAGACTGAGATGTGGTATATCATGGATGCCGATGAAGGTTCTGAACTGATTTGTGGGTTTAACCGTAAGATGGATAAAGGGTCTTACGTCAGGGCTTTGAATGATAAAAAAATTCCCGAAATAATGAACCGCGAAGTGGTAAAAAAAGGAGATGTGTTCTTCATCCCTGCCGGACGTGTTCATGCATTAGGCCCCGGAATGTTGCTTGCAGAGATTCAGGAGACCTCAGATATCACCTATCGTATTTACGATTGGGATCGTATTGATGCTTCCGGACAGTTCCGCGAGCTTCATACCGAAGAGGCATTAGATGCGATTGATTTCGAACAACAGGACGATTACAAAACCCATTATCCTGAAAAAGAAAATGTAATGGTTCCTGTCGTGGACTGTCCACACTTCACTACTAATATTATTCATCTGACAAAGTCTATCGAAAGGGATTATCTTGAGCTCGATTCTTTTGTCATCTACACTTGTACTGAAGGGGCTTTCCGTTTAGAGAGTGATGGTGAAAAACTTGAGGTTACAGCAGGCGAAGCGGTATTATTACCTGCTTCAACAGAAAAAGTGAATCTCTACCCACATAAAGATACGCGTATTCTGGAAGTTTATATGTTAGAGCAGGTCGTTTTAGATTAACGACTTCTCTTTTAAAAAGACAAAGGCTCCTTTTCTTTAAGGGAGCCTTTGTCTTTTTGTGCAGGTTTGTAATTCGTATCTTTTAACTGTGAGCCTATCCTTTCTTCCTACAAGATCTTTTTTTAAATTTATTTTAGTTAGATTGTTTTTTTTATACCTTCACACTTCGATTTAATCAGTAGCTTGAACCAGTTCGTTTTAACTATTCAAATATTACAACAAACACCATTCAAATAATAGAAATAGTATGAAATCTACACTAAGTAAAATGTTATTCATTGTAGGAGTTATATTTCTAACTTCAACCTGCATGATGAATAACGCTAAGGCAACAGTCATCTCTTATGCTAAGACAGCAGAAGGTGTTACCTTTAAATTAGATAAAGGCGTGATGAAAATTAAGATTTTTAGCGCAGATATCATCGAAGTGAAGTACACATTGATGGAATCGATACCCGAACGACAATCTTTAGTCGTAAAGAATGACTGGAAAACATCCGGAAAATTTAATGTTACTGAAGATGCAAAAGAGGTAGTCATTACTACTGATAAAATGAAAGTCAAGATAAACAAAGCCACCAATGCAATCAAATATACCGATCTGCATAATGTGCTTATCCTGGCTGAAGATGAGTCGGCAGGTAAAAAAATAACCCCGGCTAAGGTTGCAGGTATTGATACCTACAATTGTGAAACGAAGTTTAACTCACCATCAGATGAGGCATTATTTGGAATGGGCTGTCATCCTGAGGATACACTCTCTATCAACTACAAGGGTCGCGATCAGAGTATGGCGATAAAATATATGACCGGTGCTATTCCTGTTATGCTATCCAATAAAGGGTATGGTTTAATGTGGGATAATTATTCTGCATCAAATTTTTACGGCGGGGAAGAGGAAAACACAAAATATAAATACGTTTCTGAAAGTGGTACTATGGTTGATTATTATTTCTTCTATGGTCCCGAGTTCGATCAAATCATCTCTTCATACCGCCAGATTACCGGAGCAGCTCCGATGTTTGGGAAATGGGCTTTCGGGTTGTTTCAGTCGCAAGACCGCTATCAGAGTCAGGCAGAGGTATTGTCTGTAAAAGATGGATACCGCAACAACAAACTTCCGGTTGACTGTATTGTCCAGGACTGGTTTTATTGGGAACCCAATGTCATTGGTTCACATGTAATGTATGCAACACGTTATCCTGATCCAAAGTTCATGGTCGACGAGTTGCACAAAGCCAATTTCCATGCCATGATCTCAATCTGGCCTGTCATGGCTAAAGGCACACCTAATTATGATGAAATGAACAAAGCAGGTAATCTCACAGATATTACCTGGGATAATGTAATGACGCACACGTTCGACAACTATTACGATGCTCATAGCGAGAAAGCACGTTCTATGTATTGGCGACAAGCAAAAGAGCAGCTGATCGCCCCTTACGGTTGGGATGCATGGTGGGTCGATCAGTGCGAACCGGATAATGGAGCCCTCCTTGATGCCCGCAGGCAAAGTACCTTTGCACTGGGTAGAGGAATTGACTTTTTTAATACCTATTCGTTGATGCATTCTGCCGGATTATATACCAACTGGAGAAAAGATATTGCAGGAAAAAGAGCTTTCCTTTTAATTCGCCAATCCTTTGCCGGTGAACAACGCAATGCCGCAACACTATGGTCGTCAGATATTACATGTACTTTCAGAGCCTTTAAATCGCAGGTGCCACAGGGTATTA
Organism: Bacteroidales bacterium; assembly: GCA_023251485.1. Classification (GTDB taxonomy): domain Bacteria; phylum Bacteroidota; class Bacteroidia; order Bacteroidales; family Cfx3-03; genus Cfx3-03. The sequence continues at coordinate 2,802 of JAHEYR010000062.1, read as the reverse complement.
ACTCATGCGCATCCGGAATTCCTTACTGGACTTCAGATATAGGGGGGTACCATTTTAAATGGAGTGCACCCGACTGGTCGAAGCCTGAAAACAGAGAACTCTTTACCCGTTGGTTCCAGTTTGGCACCTTCTCTCCGATCTTCCGTATTCATGGAAAAGGCGAACGTGCCCTGTTTTCAAATAACTGGGATGCTAAAACAAAAGAGATCTTGTTGAACTATGATAACCTACGTTATCGCTTATTGCCTTATATCTATTCGTTATCATGGAAAGTGACCAACGAAAACTATACCATCATGCGTTCGCTTGCTTTCGACTTCAGAAACGATGCTGCGGTTAATAGCATCCCCGATCAGTATATGTTTGGACCTGCTTTTTTGGTTAATCCTGTAACAGAACAACTTTATACCGGTGCAAATAGTTCGGCTTCAACCTTAAAGGTGAGAAACGTTTACCTTCCTAAGTCAGTTAAATGGTATGATTTCTGGACCGGAAAGACTTTAAAAGGAGGACAGACCATTGCTGCCGAAGCGCCTATCGAAACGATTCCGCTTTATATCAAGGCTGGTTCTATTGTCCCAATGGGTCCTTTTGTACAGTATGCAACAGAGAAACCTGCTGATCCTATTGAGCTACGTATTTATCAGGGTGCGAACGGACAGTTTACCATCTATGAGGACGAAAATGACAACTACAACTATGAAAAAGGGGTGCATGCAACTTTTACAATGGTGTGGAATGATGCTGCAAAAACCCTTACTCTTAAAGCACGCGAAGGAAAATTCCCGGGCATGATTCAGAAACGTACCATCAATGTTGTATTGGTAAAAGAGAATCATGGTGTGGGTGTAGCACTTGCCGATAAGATTGACAAGACCATTGTTTATGACGGAAGCTTGCAGGTAGTAAAACTTTAAAGCGTATTTTATCTTATTGTGTAGAGACGCACGGCCGTGCGTCTCTACTAATTTTTTACCACTCTCTTAATAATACTTTTATCTTTCGTCTTCAGAATCAAAAGATAAACTCCATTTTGCAAAGCACCTAGCCCTGCATTGATCTGATAGGTAGCAGGCACTTGTTGCGTTTCGTAAACCAGCTGCTTTAAACAACGACCGGTTATATCGCAGATCATCAGGCTCACAGGTGTTGTTGAACGAAGCGTATAGCTGATATTTAGTGTACTTGTAAACGGGTTTGGCGAATAGGTAAGAAGCGGAAGCAGTTCATCTTCGGGTAATCCCAATGGTGGATAAAGAAACATGTCGGAGAGATCACTCTGGCATTTGGAATAGTCGATCACCCGCACATAATATTTTCCGTTTTCGGTAGGCGTATAGCTCGAATTGGTTGCACCCTGAATGGGGGTAGTCTCTTTATACCATTGATTGCCTTGCAGTGCACTCGAGACTAATGATCTTCCATCCGTAGAGATCGTAATCACAGGTTTCGCCGGACGGGGTGATACGGTAATCGTCACGGTGGCCGAGCTACTTACATTTCCATCATTCACCTCTACCGTATAATCTGTTGTGACATTAGGTGTCGTAATGGGTGTAGCCGATAATGGATTATCGAGGCCGGTCGAGGGCTTCCAGCTATAACTATATACTCCTGTTCCACCGCTGGCTTTTACTGAGAGCGCGGCACTTTCAGATTGGCAGATCTTTACAGGATCAACAGCGGCCAGGATAGCCAAAGGCACTGTGGGTGATACGGGTGGAAACTGAATGTTATCAATCCAAACAGCATCACTACCCGAGAGATTGCTATAGTCTTTCTGATAGCTCCATTTGAAAGTATGAGTGCCGGGCCCCACCGCATAAGCTATCCTGCTCCAATCGGTTTCACTCGACCAGCTTCCTTTTAGTTGATTATCGATAAAGAACTTTAGGTAGTCTGCCTGTTTCTCGGTTGATGTCTTCAACCAGAAGCGAATAGAGTCATCTGAAACTACCTCCAATGTAATCAGCAGATCAGAATTCTGTAAGTCGCCAATAGCACCGGAGCGGGCAGAGAACTTCCCGGTTAGCGAGGAGGAGGTATTTTCAATAGTCCACGGTTTATTACCACCACTCAACCAGTTTAGGGTAGTGAAGTTTCCTTTTTCAAAATCTTCAATAAGTGGAGGGTTCCCAATTATCCGGGTAAATCCTTTTTGAGCCGAACAGTTTCCGGCTGATAGTTTATATTCAAAGTCCACGGCAGCACCTTTTGGCGCTGTACTGGAAACAGTTGCGTTAAAACGTGTGGAGTTGACAGTTCCTCTGACCATATCGCCCAATGTCACATTCGTTTGATTCATGGTGATGTAAGGACTGTTGCAAGTCAGATTTAATGCCGTACCCGTTGCCGGAGTCAATCCATTATTATCAATAGGCAATATCAATGTGACGCTTTCTCCCGGATCAAGTTGCCCGTTTTTATTGCCGGCATCGTCATTGATTACCAAAGCACCAAATCGAATGAGTGGTGCTGTATTAACCTGTGGAAAAACGATATTATCAATCCACGCACAATCGCTTCCAACACTGGTAGCACCATCCTTCAGGTAGGTCCATCTGAAGCTATGTTGGCCGGCCAGCACATCGAAGGTGACTTTATCCCAGTCTTGCTGTCCGGAGTATTCTGCTGCTAATCGATCGTCAATATAAAAGAGCAACCGATCGTAGCCAGCTTCCGATGAAACCTTCCGATAGAAAGAGATCTGTCCGTCGCGTAATATGTTAAAGGTGATGCTCAATGTTGACGATTGGGCATGGGTAATCGCTCCCGAACGGGCACAATAGGTTTCCTGCTGTG
>JAHEYR010000061.1 GCA_023251485.1 Bacteroidales bacterium | reverse complement strand
GCTGCTACCCGGCGTTCAGCGTGGTAATGAAGGTTCGAGTGGATTGTATGTTCGTGGAGGTGGTCCCGATCAGAATCTGATATTGCTCGATGGCGTTCCGGTATATAATGCCAACCATCTGTTTGGTTTTTTCTCTGTGTTTAATGCCGATGCATTGAATACGATTACTTTGATTAAAGGTGGCTTCCCTGCACGGTTTGGAGGACGATTGTCTTCGGTTTTGGATATTCGGATGAAGGAAGGAAATATGAAGAAGATTACAGGGGAGGGTTCTGTTGGCATGGTAGCTGCTCGTTTTACACTTGAGGGACCATTGATTAAAGACAAGGCTTCGTTCATCATCAGTGGTAGTCGGTCATTGCTTGACTTATGGGCAGCTCCGTTCATCAAAAAACTCGATTCCAAGGATGGTATTCCGGGCTATTATTTCTACGATTTCAATGCGAAACTGAATTATAAGTTCTCGGAAAAAGATAGATTGTATTTGAGTCTGTATTCGGGTGATGATCTGGGCACTTATAAAAAGAGTGAGAGCATTACGGATGGAAAGTCGTCGGAAGATAATTTTAAGTTGAGGTGGGGAAACGTGACGACCGCGTTGAGATGGAATCATCTTTTTAACCGAAAGCTTTTCAGCAACACTACATTGACCTACTCGAAGTATAATTTCAATACCGATATTCGATATTACGATGAGATAAAAGGTGTAGTCAGCGATTACAAATCAAACTATAGCTCAGGAATAGAAGATGTTGCTGCCCGTATTGATTTCGACTATATTCCTGCGCCCGGACATACTGTAAGATTTGGAGTTTCCGATATCATGCATCAGTTCAATCCGGGGGTGGTGGCTTTTGATTTAAGTGCTACAGGAACAGTAAAGGGGAATAACGATCTCACTTATGGCGGAGGTAAAGTTGGAGCACACGAACATGATCTGTATATTGAGGATGATTTCCTGGCTTTCGAACATTTGAAGATGAATCTGGGCGTTCATCTTTCGGGATTTGCTGTTCAGGATAAATGGTATCATTCCATTGAACCCCGGTTGTCGTTTAATTACATGGTAAATCCAAAACTTTCTCTTAAGGCTGCATTTACAACCATGACACAGTATCTGCATCTATTGTCGAATAGCAATGTTGGATTGCCAACTGATTTATGGCTTCCTTCAACATCACGTGTGAAGCCAATGGACTCAAAACAAGCTGCCATAGGCGGAATCTATGCACTATCTCCTGATCTGGAACTGAGTATTGAGGGATTTTACAAAACCATGGATAAGATGATCGAATATAAAGAAGGAGCATTTTATTGGGGACAATATGATGATTGGCAGGATAAGATCGAAACAGGTAAAGGGTGGTCGTATGGAACAGAGGTGTTGCTACGGAAAAAGGCAGGCTCCACAACAGGGTGGATTGGATATACACTTTCATGGAATAACCGGAAATTCGATAATATTAATGGCGGAAATACTTTCCCGGCCCGCTATGATGGGCGACATGATATCAGTGTGGTTGTAAATCACACATTTAATGAACATGTGGATTTAGGCGTTACATGGGTTTATTGTACAGGGACAGCCTTTACGCTGAATTCGGAAGAGTTTCTTTTTAAGTCGCCTGATGTTACGAATGGAGAGAACTACGTTGTACAAAGTGCGGGATCGCGCAATGGGTTTAGGATGCCGGCTTATCACCGACTAGATGCCGGTGTGAACTTTCATAAGAAAAGAAAGTGGGGCGAACGGATCTGGAGCTTTGGTATTTATAACATCTACAGTCGCCAAAACCCTTTCTTTATCTATGCAAAAAGAGAGGTGGATTTGAATTCAGCAGGTGATATTGTCACTAATGTAAAGTTTAAACAGGTCAGTCTTTTTCCTATTATTCCATCGGTCACTTATGGATTTAAGTTCTAGTAATCATGTAGGTACAGATTGGTAATCTGCATTCGTAAAGGTCTGATTTATTTTACAGTGTTGAGATTTAGTCTTCTCAATAAGGGTGATACTCCCGCAGTAATTCCTACTACAATCAACGTCATCACACCACCAAAGATGACAGAAGGAACCAGCCCCATCAAACTTGCAGCCAGTCCTGATTCGAAAGAGCCAATCTCATTTGAAGAGCCGATGAAGATACTATTTACAGAGGCTACACGACCTCTCATCTCGTCGGGTGTCATTAATTGGATGATGGTTGAACGGATAACTACGCTGATGTTATCAAACATTCCACTCAGGAATAGAAATAGTAGTGAGAGAAAGAAGTTGGTGGAGAGTGCGAATAAAATCATGCACACGCCAAATCCTGTGACGGCAATGACAAGACTTTTACCTGCATGTTTTAGTGGGGGATAGTACGCAAGAAAGAGCGACATGATGACCGCACCAAAAGCAGGGGCGGCTCGTAACACGCCTAATCCCTCGGGCCCGACATGTAATATCTCGTTGGCAAAAACAGGCAACATAGCCACTGCCCCTCCAAATAGAACGGCAAACATATCAAGAGAAAGCGCGCCCAATATGATCTGATTTTTGAAGACGAAACGTAAACCAGAAAACAGACGTTCTTTTAATGATTCTACAACATCAGATTTGACAACCGGTTTCTTCTTGATAGGAATCAACATCAGTAAAGCGATGAGGGCAAAGAAAATGACACCGGTATAAGCAGCTTCAACACCTTTAAATCCATAGATCAGACCACCGATGGCTGGTCCTGTAACGGCTCCTACATGCCATAAAACACTGTTCCATACCGAAGAGTTGGCGTATAAATTTCGTGGAACGATCTGAGACATCAATGCAATGGATGACGGATACATGAACCCGCGAGCAAAACCACTAATGGCGACTACAATAAAAATGGGCCATACTCCGAAACGTTGTAAGAGTCCGAATTGTTGGATACTACACGAAAATAGGATGAATGATCCCAACAGAAATGTTGTCAATGAAAGTAAAATGATGGTTTTGCGATTATACTTATCTGCAAAATGACCTGCAAAAAGTGCAATACAAATGGCTGGAATAGCTTCTGCCAATCCAATCAATCCCAGGTCAAGAGGGTTATGCGTTAGTCCATACATCTGCCAGCCCACAATAACACTCTGCATGAGGGTTGCTATCGTGGTAAAGAATCTGAACGAGACAAAATAACTAAACTCACGCACCTTAAGTGCGGCAAATGCATCAGTAGATTTATCGAAAAGCGCCATTCAACCTATTTTTTTACAAAAATACGCTGTTTATAAATAGGTCTGAACAATTTTAAATCCGGGAGGGGTGTTCTCCAGCCTCTTCTATATGATTATTCAATCTCTTCAGGCCACCACAGACCTTGACTAAAACGGAAGATTTCTTTGTATCCTGCTTCGCGAGCGGTCTTTCTGGCAATATCCATTCCCAGAATAAGTTCTTCGGGTGCATGGGTATCTGAACTGATGGTGATCGGAACTTTGCGTTTATGTAATTTCTTTAGGATGGAAAGTGATGGAAACAGATCAGGACATCGTTTTTTATAGATGCCTCTGGTGTTGATCTCGACAATGCAGCCTGCTTCTTCAACAACGGCCAGTGTTTCATCAACGAGGTCGGTGTACCATTTCTCATCTTCCTTGAAGTATCGGTTCTGATTGTGCATCTTTATTTTATCCAGATGAGCAATGATATCGGGTTTCTGAGTGGTCACCATCTCACAAACCGTATGATAATAGGCCTTAACGCCTGCTTGGATGTCGTTATGAAATAGCGTTTGAAGTCCTTCATCATATGATTCTATTCTGGGACCATCAATAAACCATAATCCTTCGGAAGCTCCCTCTTTTCTTATCAAATGAACACCGCCAATCGTATAGTCTAGTCCCATCTCTTTTCGATAAAATGAAAAGTCGCGAGTCATATTGGGAATGTAGTCTATCTCAAGTGCGAGATTGATTTCGATCTGATCTTCATATTTTCTTTGCAGTTCGCGGATTGTGGTTTTGTAATCATTGCACCGATCATCGTGAAGGGCAAAGTTGTTTTCGAAAGGCACAGGCGCATGGCTGGAGAAGCCTAATGAAACAAATCCGAGTTTTATAGCCTCTTTGATATAAGCTTCCGGATCTGAGGTTCCATCACAGAAGCTGCTGTGGGTATGGTGGTTAAATAGTATCATGCGAACGGGCATCTACAAATTTATATACTTTGTCGTTTCTTCTAACAGTTTCAGTAACAGGGATTGAACATAGTTCTCCCTTAATGGCAGCTTCAACAGGTTGTAGATCAACTCTTACCTCTTTGAGGATGCTTTCGTAAACACCGGTGGTAGGGCCTACAATAACCATATCATCACCAACATTTAGAGAGTGTGTTTCTACTTTGATTTCAGCGACATCAATTTTGGTGAAATAGTTGGTTACTTTTCCAATATAGATCTTGCGGCGAGTGGCTTGCGAACCATATTTATCGGCCCACTCACCCATTGTCTGTCCCAGATAGTAACCATTCCAGAAGCCACGATTATAAACCGTTGCTAATTTCTGATTCCATTTCGCTATGTTTTCGGGTGTAAACTCGTCATTAAAGTAAGCAACAGAAGCTTCTTTATAAGTCTCTGTAACGGTTTTTACATATTCTGCCGAACGACCACGTCCTTCAATTTTCAAGACACGTACTCCGGCTGCGAGAATCTGATCGAGAAAATCGATGGTCTTCAGATCTTTGGGCGACATGATGTATTTGTTGTCAACCTTTAGCTCAATCTCATCATCTACATCTCTTACCTCGTATTCTCTGCGGCAAGGTTGTAAGCAAGCACCTCTATTCGCAGATTGATTGAAGTTGTCGAGACTAATATAACATTTTCCGGAGACAGCCATGCATAAGGCTCCATGTGCAAAGATCTCAATTTGAACAAGCTCGCCTGATGGCCCTGTTATGTTTTGTTCTCGGATAGCAGTAGTAATAGCTCCAACCTGCGTTAAATTTAGTTCGCGAGCTGTCACCATGACATCTCCATAACGCGAATAGAATTTTACGGCTTCAATATTGGTGATGTTGCACTGGGTAGAGATGTGAATCTCTAAACCGATGGAACGGGCGTATTCGAGAACGGAGATATCACTTGCAATAATGGCAGATACGCCATTGGCTTTAGCTGCATCAACGAGCTCGTGCATCTCTGCTATCTCGTGGCCGTATATGATGGTATTTAGTGTAAGATACGATCTGATTCCTGCTTCTTTACAGATAGCGGTGATCTTTTGTAGATCGTCGAGTGTGAAATTTGCTGCCGAACGCGAACGCATATTCAATTGTCCTACACCAAAATAAACCGAACCAGCGCCTCCCTGAATAGCACCCATTAAGGCCTCGTATGAGCCAACCGGTGCCATAATCTCAATTTTATTGGTCATATTGTTTCTTTTCACACTGCAAATTTAAACAAAGAAGGAGCATAATAAACTATGCTCTCGTATTTGTTTAACATGTAGGAGCCTCAGAATAATTAGTATTCAAGAATAAAATGGACTTAAATTATTCAATGACAAGCCATTTAAAACCATTTGCAGCAATGGTAACTTTAACAATTCCTTGTGAATTATTATCTAATTTGATGGAGTAACCTTTACCGCCTTCTTCACTGATTTTAGCTTTCGATGTTAATCCTGAATAATATAATGGAAGGGTAATGCTTCGGGTGATCGCTTCATTGGTTGGGTTAAACAACATCACCAACGCCTTCTGTTTTGCGGTAGGATCTACATGCATAAATCCATCCCAATCACTTCCATCTGCTCTACGAAGATGAATGATATCAGCGTTTAAAATCTTGCGATACTGTTTATACCAATCCACCCATTTCTTAACCATTACTTTCGTAGTTTCGGTATCATAGATACGTGGTCCACGATAGCATGCCTGAACGCCGGCTCCAAAGTTTTGAACGAGATGTGCTTGATAATCTGATAGATGTTCTGATAGTGGCTCGATGGTTGCTTGTGGACCACCTCCCTGATACTCCGTTAAGGGAACAAATGTCCAACCCATTGAAGGTGTCTTCTCCCAAGTGCCATCAAAAAGATTCTGACGACCAATGATGATCTGTCGTTCGCGAGGGAGTGACCAGTTTACTTCGCGATATCCGATGCCTGTCTTTGATGATCCTGCTGCGAAATACCAGTCGGGAACATTGAGATAGACTCCTTTTTCACGGCACCATTTATAGAAGTCGCGTATTTTAACCCACTGTTTCCATTGCGAATCTTCTAATCCGATATGGCCGGGATGCGTTGTCGAAGCACAGACATCTCCGGGATATGATCCGTCATGTTCGAGTAGGTCGAAGCCTGTTTGATCTATAAAGTTTTGAAGATGGTCAAAATAATTCAAGCCCCATTTGCTGAGCAGACAAGGTGAGTTACCAAAAACGGCATGACCGGGTTTGCCTGTTTTGGGATCGATAACATCGTCGGCATCACTAATTCTGCGACTAGCTAATAAAGAGTATCCGCCTAATTCAATTCCTTTGGCATGTGCATATTCAACCAGATCTTTTATCTTTCTGATATATGCTTCGTTGGTACTTTCCATATCGAGACCACTGCCAAAACTTAGAATAATCATTTCAAATCCAACCTCCTGACATTGATTGATGGCAGCCTTTATCTTTTCGGGATCGGAAAAGGTGAGGTGCATAAAGATGGGGTTTTCTGTCACCCATGGAGCGATGGTGCGGTATAGCTTTCTGACCGATAAACCTTTCCGTTCTCTGTCGTATGAATCATAAATCAATTCGTACACCTTGAATGATTGAAATGTTTCGTTGGGTTTGATCTCACAATTTGGTCCGATAGGAGGTCTGCATTCTAACAGACAAGGCGTTAGTCGTTCATAGTTTACCTGCGAGGTATATAGACTATCGGTTACCCAGTTGGCTACTCTGTTTGCCGATTTAGATGACATACCCATGAAGCTGTAATCACTGGCTATCATGATGTTTGGCATCTCCCACTGTCCGATATGATCAACGCTGTTTTCAGGTTCTATGACAGCCAGGTTCTCACTGATAAATGTATTGAGTTGGATTGATTTCTGACTTCCATTCTTGATTTCAAACCATTTGTTCATAGCCGGAATACCATCGTAGAGTTCATAATGGACATCAACAGTGATTCCTTTTGGACCATTTGAAGGTGAAGCAAAATGAAGAATCAGGCTCTTCCCTTTTGCCGGCCATGCGCCTGCTAAATTCCAGCGTTTAGGACTATAGTCAAAGGGCTTTAGTGGAAGTCCGGTTTCATAACCTGTACACACAAACGCATTGGGATCGGCAGTCATCTTTTCAATCCATTCGGGCTTGATATAAGCATGTTCCGGTTGGCCTTCTAATCCACCTACCTTATATCGCTTACCATCGATAGTTAAAATGGCTTCGGGACGTATAGAGCGAATGATCGCTGCTCCGGTAATCAAGTTGCGATAATCTACCGTTGCGCCATTAGGGGCTAAACGAAAAGTCCGGCTGATGAGTTCATTGGTTATCGTTATTGTTTTCTCGTTTACCTTATCAACGTGGGTGGAATATTCGGTGGCGTTTATCAGCCAATCTGTTTTCTGCCCTAATGCAGAAAATGCCAGAAAAGAGAAAAATAGTATAAGTAGATTTTTCATCGTTAATTAATTTGATTGTAAAATGGTTCCTCAACACCTGATGATCGTAAAATTAGATTATTTCCTTGTTGTAAAGGCCTAATATTACATAGGGGTGGTTGAAAAGATTGTTCGAACAAATTAAATCAATTAACTTGAAAAAAACTATCTAAAACACTAAAAATAATTAGTTTATAAAGATTGAGATAAAGAAGGAGCTGGTTTTCTGAATCAAAATTTAATTTATTTTTATGTATAATCTTATTTTGATGGTATCCATGCTCCAACTACAGGAATGGGAACAGAGGAACGGGCAAAAATAAGTTCAGGCGTATAAGTTTGCGCTTCAGCATCCGTTAACTGTTTTGACCATGCAACCCTTGAAGATATATTGGCACCGGAGCCTGTGTTTTTGTACTCCGCATAATAGGTTGTCTTTTCCTTTTCCGTGCTTTTCCAGTTGTCCCATCCTTCAGGACGAATATGATTGCCTAACTGACATTCGATAAAAACTGTTTTTGCAAAGGCTCTCCATGGTCGTCCCAAAAATACTTTTGTGGCTGATGAATCTGCCGTTAGCACACATTTCTTAAAGACATAGCCATACTGGTTTCCTTGTGGCGTAGAAGCTGCGGTTATGTATGAATTTATCTTACTGTGGATTCTGCAGTTTTCGAATAATGCAACTGCCGAGCCAAAGATAAAATCAGTAGTGCCTTCAATGTAACAGTTAGTAAAATAGATGCGCCCGATACCATGGGCAAACAAAGTGTCTTGGTTTCCTAAGAATCTGCAATTTCTAAATATTACCTTATCAGACATGACTCTTACCGCAACAGCTTGCCCTACACGACCTGCACTATTTTCAAACGTGATGTTTTCGGCAATAAAGCCTTCTGCATCGACCGCAAAACTACACGACGACCATGTTGTAACGGTGTCTTTACCATGAACCCTTGGATTATAGTCATCGAAGGTTATGATCGTCTTCTCCGGATCCTCTCCAATTATGGTTAGATTTATTTTGGTTGACGAGACAGCGACTTTTTCTTTATAAATACCCTTTTTAATGAAGATAACCGTTCTTTCGGATTGGTTATCGGGGACTGCATTTATTGCTTGTTGTACTGTTTTGAAAGTTCCGGTTCCATCAGCTGCAACAATGATATTATATTTCAGGGTAGAATTTTGAGCGGAGAGTAGCGAAGGGATACTTACGAGTAAGAATAAAATCCAATATCTTTTTATTGCATTCATTATTTTTCAAGTTTAAAACACTAAGGGCAAAAGTAAAAAATAAATGGACTGTAAAGATTGATTGTCATTCAGATCCAAAATAAGTTGGAATGCATAAAATCAGAAGTAAATGTTACCGGTAATCAAGAAACTATTAATTTTATATCTCAATCTAAAACAAACTAGAAATGAAAAAATATGTTTCTGTTTTTGTATTCATCATCATCGGAATAATTGGATGCAATCATGTTTCTGCATTTACACGAAATGGCGATGGTAGTTTAAAATTAATCACCTCTGAAAAGATAAATCTAACAGTGATGGAAGCACCTATTTTAACAATTGAAAATGACCCTATTCAGAAAATGGTTGAAAATATTCAATGGTATGGTCAGTCATCTGTCCGGATTCAGACATCTGGTAAGTTTATTTATATTGATCCATATATGGTAACCGACAAGGAACCTGCTGAACTTATTTTTATCACCCACTCACATGGCGACCATTTCTCCATTGATGATATTAAAAAGATTGTCAATAATAACACTAAGATATACGCTCCAAAAGATTGTTGTCAGAAGCTAATCGGTGAGGGTATTGTTAATTGCAAGGAAGTAGCTCCGGGTCAAACATTAAACATTGATGGCATCAAAGTGAAAGTGGTTCCTGCTTATAATATTGTGAAAAATTTTCATCCTAAGGAGAAAAAGTTTGTAGGTTATGTATTAACCGTTGACGGAGTTAAGATTTATCATCCGGGTGATACGGAACGAATACCAGAGATGAAGGACATAAAATGTGATATTGCTTTTATGCCTTTAGGTCAGACTTATACCATGCAAAATGTAGAGGAGGCAGTTGATGCGGTATTAGATGTTCAAGCCAAAGTAGCCATTCCTATTCATTTTGGTATGTATGAAGGAGCTGCAAGCGATGCGGTTAAATTTCAAAACTTACTGAAAGATAAAGTCAAAGTTGTAATAAAAGAGTGCAAGAATCCGCTTCAACATTAATCGGTGATTCTGTTCGCTTTAGAGGTTGCTCTTAGATTTGCAAAGCCATGTGTGTAAAACCGGAAAGCCGAAAGGAATAAAGGTATGCCCATGGTAACATCAATAATGGAAAGATACTCCGGGGATATTACTCCAAATTTCTTTAGCAAAATCCCGGAGCTTATCATAATTGTCATCAGTACATAACTTCTCACATTAAAGAAAGAGAAGAAGCAGGGGTGGTCTATCTCTATATTCAGAATCCGTTTAATATGTTTATTTGATATTTTAGAGAAGAGTAGCAGGTAAAAGAGTGTCCCTCCAATTACACTAATTGAGATCTTCCAGATAAGTAACTCAGGGTATTTAAAGAATAAGGAGATACCTTTAAAGAGAAGCATCCCACCGGCAAAAGTCCACACCAATGCGGCCACTAATAGAAGGTAGCGTTTGGGGATAGATGGTTTTAGTGTTTGTAAAAGATTCATTTTCAAAAATACATTAATTTGAGATTCGAGGAGAAAGGGGAGAAGTATTTGGATCTAAAATAAGTTGATCGTAAAAAATGGCTCCTTCATTTCGACCTCATGGGAGAAATCTGCTTATAAATGTTCACAATAAAAAAAAACGAGATCCCTCTCAAATGGTTGGAATGAGGACATTTTTAGGTACTGCATCCAATAAATATTAAAATTACTGTAACAAATAGTATGGTATGTTCGTCATAAATTATCTAACGAACGATTATTAATCACTAAAAAATATGCTATGAAAATGAAAAGTTTATTATTCTTAGTGTTGCCTCTTTTGTTTATCGGAAATCTTTCTTATGGACAAAGTAGTATTCTGGGATTCGGGTTTAAATCCATAAAAGGATCAGGAGATGTAAAAACGGAGGTTCGAAACCTATCAGGTTTTACTAAAGTAGAGAGCGATGGAAGCATTAATGTTTTCATAAATAAAGCAACTGCTTTTGAAGTGAAGGTTGAGGCGGATGACAACTTAATTCCTTATATTGTCACTGAAGTTAAAGGAAATGCACTCGTCGTTCGAATGAAAGACAATGTAAATATCCGTAATGCCAGAAAGATGACGGTATATGTTTCAATGCCAAAATTAACTGCATTAGCTACAAGGGGATCAGGAAGTATCACTAGCGAAAGTAAATTCAGTGGTGATGAGATCGTTGTTAAAACGCAAGGATCAGGTAGCATAAACTTCTCTTTTGATGGAAAGAGTGCAGCAATTTCAGCCCATGGTTCAGGCGGCATTAAATTTACAGGCTCAATCAGTAAAGTAGAGGTAAGTGCTCATGGTTCAGGAGGCATAAGAGCTCAACTGGAATCGGAATCAGCACATTTATCTGTTGGTGGTTCGGGAAGTGTAAACATTTCGGGATCTGCAAAAGATGTAGTAGCAGAAGTTCAGGGTTCAGGAAGTATAGATGGATATAGCTTCATGACTAAGAATTTAAATGCCACTGTTCAAGGATCGGGTAGTTGTAATCTAAGTGTATCCGAAGCCTTAATTGGTAAAGTCCACGGCAGTGGAGGAATTAATTATAAAGGTAATGCCAATGTTGTTTCATCTGAGTCGTCCGGATCCGGAAAGATCAGAAAACAGTAAATTCGATTGATTGTAACAAAAAAGGGATGCTTCTCATTTGAAGCACCCCTTTTTTATTATAAGTCTTTTTATTTCTAAGATAAGTCGCTTTTTCGCTATTTGTTTTTCTTAGCTAGTTTTAAAGCACTTGTTGTTGTATAATATTTTGCAATCATGTTAGGTACTTCCCATTCAGGTAGTTTTCCAGCTTTAAGATAGCCGAGGAATTGTTCGGTAACCTGACCAAAATGAGCTTCATGACCCACTCTGTATTTTTTGGGGATATTCACTCTCCAGGTAGTTTCATTTATCTTATCAAGTGTTAGTCCGGGGTGAAGTTTGTTTTGACCGGTAATAGCTTGTTCAAGGTTTTGGGTGAAACTTGTAATATCGGTTTCTTTATTTGCTGTAACATACAGCATAGGGATATAATTTTCCTCTTTCCCCTGACGGATTTCAAGTTTACATAACGAACCACACAGTGTGGAGAAATAAGTATCTCCGGTTCCTTCGGGTGCTTTGTATTTCCATTCAGCTACGACCTTAACATATACTCCTTTTAGTTTATAGACCATCTCTCCGTTAGAATAGGCTAACAATTTTCCATCTTTTATATCTTTTTTTAGATAATCTGGAAATTCACTCAATTTTGTCACTTCCTGAAATTCATCTTTAGAGATGATCGTAGGCCATCGTTTTGCTGAAAGCATTTCTATATCAGATTTTTGAATGATCTTATTAGGAAAACAACACCATTGAACCAAGTCGACAAGATGTGTTGTGACATCGATAATACCTTCACCCTGTTGGTCTACATCAAAAAACCATGCAGGACGAATAAGCGGATTTCCCGATACATTCTTATAGAAGAAATGGACGCTTACTTTCTCGATGGCAGGATGCTCTGCAGAGCCTGTCTGAAGTTTTCCGAATAATGAAGGGACATGGGATAATTCTTTTTGTAGAATAGTTGAGATTTCGTGTCGTTCAGTCATAATATCATAGAGCAAAACGCCATTCTCTTTGGCTACTTTGAACGCCTCTTCCAGTTCGGCGAATTTCTCGGGTGAAGTTACCATTGGTTTATCTGCCAGAACATTAAATCCAGCTTTTACAGACTTCATAATGTAGTCTGTTTTAATACGATTGTTTCCGGCAAGCACAACAACGTTCCCTTTTTTCTCAGCGAGCATCTTCTCAAGATAATCGGTACCGGTATAGACATTCTCTTTCCATGCGGTAGGATTCTCTGCTCTTGTATTATAGCCCTCTATTTTCTTGAGATGTTCATCAAGGTCGGATCCTTTTAATGCGTAAACAAATACTTCAGGACTAACCTGATCGTACATGTTTTTTTGAACTAAGGCTGCATGGAAATGACCCGGGTCTAATGTTATTAATTTGACCTCTCCTTTGGCTCCTGAAAAAGTAGTAGCGGGTTTCTTGTCTTCTCTTTTTATAGGGTTAATTCCGTTTGAGAAAACAGAAGATGTGATTAAAGTAGCAGCTACCATTAGTGATGCGTAAGTTTTATTCATTGGTGATATTTTTGTTTTTAATTAGACAAACCTGACGGATTATACGTCTTAGATAAGTTTTAAGCATATGAGGTAAACGATTTATTTTTGATTTTATTGAGTGATCCTGATTTTTCCTTAAGTTCGTATAGATGTGTATTTTTGATGTAATAAAGGATAAAGAAATATTGGAATTTATTACGCTAACTTAATGTTTTTTGGCTAACTTTACATCCAATAAAGTTGCGCATCTGCGTATTGAATTTACTCATGAAAGTTCAGCCATTTAATTCTGATAATGGTATCGATGAAGACCAATTGTATACTTCGGTATTTAAGTTTCATTTCGATACTTTATATAATTATGGAAAGAAAATAACCAACGATAGTGAGTTGGTTAAAGATTGCATACAGGAACTTTTCTTTAGGATCTGGAAAAACAATGTTGATCTGACTTCCATTTCATATATCAAATCATATCTACTTAAAGGACTTCGTAGGCAGATACTCAATGTGCTGGAACTAAAATATAACAACGTTGATAAAATAGAGCTGGAAGATAATTTTCTTATAGAGTTTTCGCACGAAGATTATCTGATTCAACTACAAAATGAGGATGGTTTGAGAACTAAAGTTATTAATGCGTTAAATCAATTATCCAAAAAGCAAAGAGAAGCAATCTACCTCAGGTATTTTGAGGAATTAGAGTATAGCGAAATAGCAGAGGTTATGAGTATAAACTTACAATCTGTTAAAAATAATGTTCATCGTGGACTTACTGCACTTCGTGATATAATATCTATATCGTTACTTTTCTGGATGATAGGGAAGTCTATATCATAAAATAAACAACCCCGTTGATGCAGATTGGAATCTGCACCTACGAGGTGTTCATCAATTTTTCCAAGAAATCAAAACAACAACAGTGGTTAGAATAACAAAC
This sequence comes from Bacteroidales bacterium, assembly GCA_023251485.1. Taxonomy (GTDB): domain Bacteria; phylum Bacteroidota; class Bacteroidia; order Bacteroidales; family Cfx3-03; genus Cfx3-03. The sequence continues at coordinate 2,229 of JAHEYR010000061.1, read as the reverse complement.
AATTCTAACGTGTTGTGAATTTATAAATACATGTTTGCGTGTATTTATCACCTTTTTTCAGAAGGGTTGAAGGGAATTCAGGATGGTTTGGAGAATCAGGATATTTCTGAGTTTCTAATGCAAACCCTGTTCTGAACTGATAGGGTTTATTTCCTTTACCGATATCTTTTCCGGTTAAGAAATTGCCACTATAAAACTGAAGACCAGGTTCTGTTGTGTAGATTTCCATTACACGTCCTGATTCAGGTTCGTAAACACTCGCTGCAAGATTTGTAATGGTATTGTTGGTTCGAAGCACATAATTGTGGTCATAACCTTTCCCTTTTACTAATTGCTCATAGGCGTCGTTGATGCGTTTTCCGATAGCTGTAGGTGTGGTGAAATCCATCACGGTTCCTTTGACCGGACGAATTTCTCCGGAAGGAATCAATGTGCTATCCACGGGTGTAAAAGCATCGGCAGCTATCATCAGTTCATGACTCAAGATGTCTCCGTTTCCGGCTCCACGTAAGTTGAAAATGGAATGGTTGGTAAGATTGCATACCGTGTTTTTATCACTGGTTGCTTCATATTGAATCTTTAACGCGTTGTCAGCTGTCCATGTATAAATTACAGCTACATCCATATTCCCGGGGTAACCTTCTTCTCCGTCTGGACTGTGATATGTCAGCTTTAATGAAGGATATCCGGCAGTTTTAATAATTTCGGCATTCCAGAGTACACTATGAAAACCGAAAGGACCACCATGCAAACTATTGGGTGCGTTATTGATAGCAAGTGTGTGTGTAATGCCATCTAATGTGAAATGACCTTTTGCAATGCGGTTTGCATAACGGCCAACTGTTGATCCAAAGAATTTATCTCCAACCAGATATTGTTCAAATTTATCATATCCAAGAATGACGTCTTCAAGTTTTCCTTTACGGTCGGGTGCTTCGAGTGAAACAACTTTAGCACCGAAATTAGTTATGCGGACCTTATATCCTTTGGCATTGACAAGGGTAAAGATGGAAGCTTCCTTTCCGTCAGGCATCTTTCCAAAAGTCTCTTTTGTGATCTTTGGGCCTTTACTGCAACTTGCAAATAAAAGGATAGTCATCAAGAAAAGAGAAGTATGAATGAGTGTTTTTTTCATTGTTATTTTTTTGAATCTAATGTGCTGCAAGTTTTGTCTTACAACACATCAGATAGTGATTACTATTTAAACGAAGGAACTTTGTTGAAGATGGCTTTAATCCTTTTCATATCAAACTTTAACGAACGATTATACAGGTAGATTCCATTTTGTTCTTGTTCGACATCGGTTAATTGGGTAAAGCAATAACCCCAGACATTTGGACGACTAAGAATTGCATCAACTTCACCTTCCAGACGTGTATAATATTCTTCAAGCGTTTTTGGTGCGTCACCATATCCCCATGACCGTTCGCTATTTTTATCTTTTGCTGTCGGGATCCAGCGGATACCACCAAACTCATCGATTAGGTAAGGCTGACCTGCATAAGGAACAAACTTATAGTTGTCGTTTGAAAACATTTTACCATCAGCTTTTGGGGTAAGTATTTCTGCCAACTTAGTAGAATCGCCTTCATAATTATGTACAGTCCATAAATCGGTGATGACGTGAGTACCACCACTGGCGTCATTGATAGGACGTGTAGGGTCTAATCCTTTTGTGGTTTTGTACAAATCCTGAATAAAGCGAGGATATTGTTCCTGATCTGGGCCCCATGTTTCATTATAAGGAGTCCATGTAACAATAGAAGGATAGTTACGATCGCGAAGAATAATTTCTGACCATTCGCTTACGAAATTGCGATGAGCCTCTACGTCGTTATAATCCGAATCCCAGCTTGAGGACTCACTCCAGGTTAAGTAACCCAGCTTGTCAGCCCAATAATGAAAGCGTTCTTCGAATACTTTTTGATGTAGACGAGCGCCATTAAAGCCAGCAGCTATAGACATTTCGATATCTTTCTTTAGGTCATTATCAGTAGGAGCAGTCCATATTCCATCAGGGTAGAAGCCCTGATCGAGAACCAGTCGTTGATAGTAAGGTTGATTATTCAGAAATACCCGGTTGCCTTCTATATGGATTTTACGCATTCCCACATAAGAATTTACCATATCCAATGACTTGTTATCCTTGTCAACAACTTCGTAAACAAGATCGTAGAGGAATGGGTTTTCAGGTGACCATGTCTTCACATTGGAAACAGGGAGAATACA
>JAHEYR010000223.1 GCA_023251485.1 Bacteroidales bacterium | reverse complement strand
CAGAGCCTACTAAAATACCTCCTGTTAACATGGCTTGATTGCCATAAAGGAAGCCACCCATTGCAGCAGCAACACCCGTAAAAGAGTTAAGCAGCGAGATTACTACAGGCATGTCAGCTCCACCAATTGGCATTACAAAGAATACACCGTATACTAAAGCAATGGCCAGGATCAGATAAACCAAAGGTTGGGTTGATTCTGTTGAGGTGCCTGTTGCCATAATAAAGGCAATGAGTCCTAGCAAAACAACTAATAGACCCATGTTTACATAACGAATCCATGATGCTCTTATGTCGCCAATTCTACCATCGAGTTTGCCAAAGGCAACCATACTTCCGGCAAACGAAACACTACCAATGAAAAGTCCGAGTAGAATAGCAAGCACGTGTCCGTTTGCCATTCCATAAGCTTCGATTAATTCAGGTTTGATGTGTGGAAACTCCATCAGTGAAATCAATGCAGCAGCAGCACCTCCCATTCCATTAAATAGCGATACCAATTGAGGCATAGCCGTCATCTTAACCCGAATGGCGACCATCCAGCCAATGACAGTACCTATGGCAATAGCCAATAAGATAAGTGGAATATTTCCAATAGGTTGTCCATCTTTATGATGAAATAGAATAGTAGCTAAAATAGCCAGCCCCATACCGATGGCAGCAATGGTGTTTCCGCGACGAGCTTTGTCGGGATGACTTAACATCTTTAGACCAAAAATGAAACAGAGCGAAGCTATGAGGTAGCATATTTCCAAAACGGAATCGCCTAGACTAAAGAAAATATCTTGTGTTGTATGAATTACTTCGTTCATCGTTGTTTACTTTTTCGGTTTCTTTTTAAACATGTGTAACATTCGGTCGGTAACAACAAAACCTCCGACAACATTGAGGGTTCCTAACAATACCGCGAGGAAACCCAGTATCATGGCGCCTACCGTTTCGGCATGACCCATAACAATGATTGCACCAATAATTACTACTCCATGAATAGCATTTGCACCCGACATAAGCGGGGTGTGCAAAATAGCCGGTACATTAGAAATTACCTCTATCCCAAGCAAGATGGAGAGCGCAACAATAAAGATTGCTTCGCGATGCAGATATATAAATTGCAAAAGTCCTTCCATAGTTTTATTTATTGAATGATAGATTTAACACGGTCGCTCATAATCTCTCCTGAATGACAAACACAAGTCCCTTTGACGATATCATCATTGAAGTCGAGTTTTAATGCTCCATCTTTTTCAATGAGCAATTTCATGAAGTTAATGGCATTTTTGCCAAACATCTTACTGGAATCGGAAGGGAGGTCTGATGGGTAATCAGATTTTCCGATTACTTTGACGCCATGGTGAATAATGGTTTGCGCGTTTTGAGTCACCTCGCAATTGCCTCCGGTTGAAGCGGCAAGATCGATAACAACAGAACCTAATCGCATATTCTCTACAGTTTCTTTTAATAACAGTATCGGGGCTTTTCTTCCCGGAATCTGAGCAGTACAGATTACGACATCAGATTTAATAGCGTGATCATGAATTAATTGCCGTTGTTTTTGCTTAAACTCTTCAGTCTGCTCCACAGCATAACCGCCGGCAGCTGCATCTTCGAGCGCACCTTCGACCTCAATAAACTTTCCGCCTAAGCTCTTCACCTCTTCTCTAACAGCAGAACGCACGTCGAATACCTCTACGACAGCACCCAGCTTACGCGAGGTGGCAATAGCTTGTAATCCGGCAACACCTGCTCCCAAAATTAAAATCTTTGCCGGTTTAATGGTGCCGGCAGCACTCATAAACATGGGGAAGAAGTGAGGTAGTTGCATTGCTGCATCAAGCACGGCTTTATATCCCGAAACTGTTGCCATTGATGAAAGAATATCCATCGCTTGTGCACGTGTTGTTCTTGGAATAATGTCAAGACTAAATACTGTTTTCCCTTCACTCTGTAGTTGCTTAACCAGTGTAGGTTCGGCGAGGGGATTGATAACAGAAATCAGAACCTGTTCGGGTTTGATCTTTTCAATATCAGCTTGTGAAACATGAATAACGAGGATTACTTCTGCCCGTTCGAAAATTTCAGAACGCGAAACAACCTCAGCGCCAGCCGATTTGTATTCTTCATCAGAAGCATAAGCCCGTTGGCCAGCTCCTTGCTCTAACAGTGACTGTACCTTGAGTTTGCCTAACTCTGCTACCCCTTCGGGAAGTAAAGCAACACGGTTCTCAAAATCAGGCTCCTTGAGGATTCCTAAAATCATAGGTGTTTAATGTTTATGTTTGATAATGTAGTTAACGAAGGTAAACTTTGATGGATACGAAAATACAAATATATTATTTTCATTAACAGGTTGTTTGTCGCACCAGAAACAAATATTTGGCGGTTCGGTTTTAAAGTAACTTTTTATAACTTTGTGGCTGATTTAAAAGATAGACTGGGAGTGAAAATCAATACAATATGTCAGTTCTGTTCAGCAGGATGTGCTGTGGAACTTAATGTAAATGAAAGTGTTAGTTGTTCCGTATTATCCATTTCGGGAGTAGTAAACCCTGATGGTTTTAACTGTAATCGTGCAATAAAAGGATATCAAGATATATATAACGTTGAACGAATTACTCAACCTTTATTAAAAACATCATTGGGCTTTAGACATATATCATTTGATGAGGCCTTTTTATTGATTGAAGAACATATACACGAGGAAGAACCTTCTGAAAATGCTTTTTTTGCAGGTGCGCGTTTAAGTAATGAGGAACTCTATCTTATTCAAAAGATTGCCCGTGCCGGTGTCGTCACTAATAACCTTAATTCCTTTCATTATTTAGGCAGAGGAACAGGGTATCTTCAAAATACAAAAGCAAATATCCCTGTTAATGAAATTCTTGATACCCGTGTAGTCTATATTATCGGTGATACTTTACCAATAGCTTCGCCCTATACATGGCATATCATTCAACGTGCTAAAAAAGAGGAAAATGTAAAGGTGGTTTGGATTACCCCTACGGGTAATGGGGCTGTATCTGAGATAGCTGATGAAATTGTTGAAACACGTTCGATCTATTCCTTTTTGAAGCTTCTAAATCGGCATCTGATTGTAACCGAAAAGGCTGATTCATTTTTTACTGATGAAATCTGTTTAGATTTTCAGACTTACAAAACAAATCTTCTGTCGGAAGACACTGGAACGCATCTAAAGCAAGCCGATGTTTCATCTTTGGATATTGAGCAATTTGTAGATCATTTTTTAGAAGCAGGGAAAGCGATTGTAGTATATACAGAGGAAGAGCTTTCTGGAAATACCTGTCGTGAAGTCCATAATCTAGCCATGTTAACCGGTAAGATGGGAAAGTATGCCGATGGTATTGTTGCTATAAAAGAAGCTGTCAATTCGCAGGGATTGATTGATATGGGAATTCATCCCGATTACGGGCAAGGAGCAGTGGATATTAATGATTCTGAATTCTTATTAAAAGCTCAGGAAACATGGGGAATAGAAAAGCTTCCTGAAAAGAGCAGTTCTGATTTTTATACAGTTTTAAACAACACACCTAAAAACCTATTTATCTTTGGTGAAGACCCTATTGGAGATGCCACTACCCATAAAGCATTCATTGAAACATATATCGCTAAGGCAGAATTTAAGGTAGTACAAGATTTTTACATGACACCTACTGCGCAGATGGCTGATCTGGTAATGCCTTCTACCTACTTATTTGAAAGTGGTGGTACCTATACCAATACCCAAAAAATCATACAGCAGGTGAGTCAGCAACTACCTTCCAACATAGAAATGAACGGGTTTGAACAACTTGTGGCCATTGCTAAGCGATTAGGCCTTCCTGAAATGAAAAGTCCCATCGAAGCAATGTTTGAATCAATAGCAATGTTCCCGGATGGATGCACTCAAAAGCGACCCCGTTTTGTTTATACTGAGAACGATGATTACTTCAACTTATTTTCGGGTGATTAATGTTCCACAACAATTCCACTAGATATCCTATTTCTCATCCGATACAGATTCGTAATCCGTATTGGATGGCCGTTTTACTGAATAAGAACATATATCAGTTCAAAATCAGCTCTATAACGAATCTTTAAAGTAGGAGATCTATACCTTTGTTGTATGGGTACTATACCCCTTGCTGTACATTGCCCATGCAGAACGGATACAGAAGGGAGTATAGATTCCACTAGCTTTATGGGCGTATAAGCTGTTTATATCCTCAGTGTAAAAGAGAAGAATCGGTCGGGGATTGGGGTATTTATTGTCCAAGATGAGTTGGTCGCATAAAGCATCATCATTTCGACCTTTGGGAGAAATCTGCTTACAGATATTCGCATTTAAATAGGGGATTTCTCCCAAAAGGTACCAATGACATGTTTATGTAACTTGCAGAATTTCTGGTAATTTGACATTTAGCTCTTTGACAAGTCTGTTAAGAGCTTTTACCTTATTGGCAATGAGTTGTTGCTCATACTGGTTGATGCCTTGTTCTGCATAATCAAGTCCTTTTACCATTACACGCCAATAGAGTATTGCTACTTTACGCGCCATGGCCTTT
>JAHEYR010000222.1 GCA_023251485.1 Bacteroidales bacterium | reverse complement strand
TGGTTGTTTAAGCTGTAAAAATGGCTGAAAAAGATTGAGTTAAGGTGTCATTTTGTCCTTTTTTCTATAAACATTTTTATGGGAAAGCTGTTGTTTAGAGTAATGAGATAAATCTAATTTCACCACAAATTTTAATTAAAGTGTATGCCGAACAAAATTATGGACCCAATAGGGAAATTGATGGGACTACGTTATAAATCGCACCCATGGCATGGGGTAGAATTAGGAGATGATGCTCCTGATGAAGTAACCTGTTTCATTGAGATGGTTTCTACGGATACCGTGAAATATGAGGTTGACAAAGTCAGTGGTTATCTTAGAATTGATCGCCCACAGAAATACTCAAATACGATACCGGCTCTTTATGGCTTCCTTCCTCAGACCTTAAGTGGTAAGTCGGTGGCTGAATACTGTATGGAGCGTTCGGGGAAGACGGAGATTAAGGGAGATGGTGACCCCATTGATATTTGTGTGTTAACGGAAAAAACGATATCGCATGGTGATATTCTCGTACGAGCCATCCCTATAGGCGGTTTCAGAATGTTAGACGGCAATGAGTCGGATGACAAGATAATAGCCGTACTTGCCCACGATGCTGTTTATGGAGAGTATAAGGATATTAACGATTGTCCGACGTTGGTTGTAGAACGTCTGAAGCATTATTTTCTAACCTATAAAGATCTTCCCGGGGTACATCGCAATGTTGAAATCGCACAGACTTTTGGAGCTGATGAGGCTCATGAGATTATTCGTCGTTCTATGGATGACTATATTGCAAAATTTGAGGATCTGGAATCTGTTTTAAGAGAAGTGTAATTGCTTTGAGATGTTAGATTCCGACTTTTTTAAGAGCCTACATCTACTTACTATAAAATATTTTGAATATTAAACAATAGGGCTGTCGCTATAGAAGTGACAGCCCTTATTGGTTATTTTAGGAGGTTATATGATCTTTAGAAATAGAGATCGCGTTTGCCGGCTTTTATTTGTTCTATTCTGTTTCTGATTTCAGTAACATTGATCTTTTCTTCGGCTGAATGAAGTGATTGTAATTCTTTCTCAATCAATTGCCATCCTTTTTCTGCTGTTTCAGCAGGGGCATAGTCAACCAGATATTCACTCAATGTAAGAATAGCATTTGGTGTACAGAAACGTTTGATGAATCCGGGAACAGAAAACTCCATAAAGTGTTCCCCTGTTCTACCCAATCGGTAACAAGCTGTGCAGAATGAAGGCATGAAGCCTGTTGCGATAAGCTCATCCATAATTTCATTTAGCGAACGGCTATCATTAATAGCAAACTGTTCGCGGTGAAGATTCTGATCATCATTTTCGGTTTCAGCATAAGCACCGATTTCAAGTTTCGTTCCTCCATCAATCTGCGAGATCCCAAATTGAAGTACTTCTTTACGTAGAGCAGGTGTTTCACGTGCTGTAAGAATCATTCCGGTGTAGGGAACTGCAAGTCTGAGGATCGCAACCAGTTTGGCGAAATCTTCATCGTTGACCATATATTTTCCATCAATATTTAATTCCGAAGCATCTTTGATTCTGGGGAAAGAGATGGTATGTGGTCCAACGTTATAACATGCTTCTAAATGGTTTGTATGACGGATCAGTCCCAGCACTTCATAGCGCCAGTCGTATAGACCAATTAAAGCACCAATGCCAACGTCGTCGATTCCACCTTCCTGAGCTCTGTCGAGTGACGTTAGCCGGTATTCGAAATCCATTTTCTTTCCGCCCAGGTGATATGTCTTGTAAGCATCCGGATTATAAGTTTCCTGGAATATCTGGTAGGTTCCAATTCCGGCTGCTTTGACCGTCTTAAATCCTTCAATTTCTAATGGAGCGGCATTGATATTCACTCTTCGGATCTCACCATGATTCTTCTTGACATCATATACCAGTTTAACGTTGTGAGCAATGAATTCAGGGGAGTAGTGAGGATGTTCACCATAAACTAAGATCAGACGTTTTTGTCCGGTTTCTTCTAATGCTTCCACTTCATCAATCAGTTCCTGATCGGAAAGCGTCGTACGGATCTGTTCTTTGTTCGTCGATCTGAATCCACAGTATTGACAATTATTGATGCACTTATTTCCAACATAAAGTGGTGCAAAAAGTACAATTCTATTGCCATACACAAGACGCTTTAATTCGCGCGCTCCCTCTTTGATCTCTTCAACTAAATCAGGGTCGGTGGTGTTAAGAAGAACAGCTGTTTCTTCCATTGTGAGTCGCTGTTTGCTCAGCGACTTAGCAATTAATTCGCGAACTCGTTCAGGTGTGCTCTTTGTGTTGTTGATTAAATTCCAAATTTCTTCGGGATCGATGAATGGTTTCATCCGTTCATCTGGAATACTGCATTTCTCTGGTGTAAATTTCATTTCTTGATGTTATTTAATTCTGTCATTTCAATACAAAGATTGAAAAGCAGCAACTTATTTAAAATTGCTGTTAACTTCAATCGGTTTAAGCATCACCGATTTAACCTGAATGCCATTAAGGCGTCCCAGTTGACCGGTCAATGAGCTAATCTGGTCTGAAGTTCCATCAAGAATAAGGGAGATAATATTGATTTGATAGTCGCGCAAGGGCAAACCTTGTCTTCCGATGATGATATCGGAATGACGGGAGATGATTTGGTTGAGTAATGCAATCTCCTGTTTATCTTCAATGAGTATTAGGGCTGAACCTATTCTCCTTTCCATTAGTGTGTCCTCCGGATCAGATGATTGATAAATAATGCCTCAAAGCCAAACATTCAGCTTCTCAGGTTAGTTGTTGCAAAGATACTGCTTTTTATTTTGTTGTTAATAAAATAACAGTTAAAATTATTTAATTTATTTCTAATAAACCTACATTTGTATAAACCATTTAATTTATCAAATATGAAGAAACTTGGATTTCTAATTGTTGCTTTAATGATCACTAATCATCTCTTCTCTCAGGAGTGTAAAGTCTTAAAGCTCGAGATATCGAATAGCTATCAAGGCGAATGTAAAAATGGACTGGCGCAGGGTAAGGGTGTCGCAAAAGGACAAGATGTTTATGACGGTGAGTTCAAAAAGGGGCTCCCTGATGGTGAAGGAACCTATGTCTGGGCCAATGGGGCAACCTATGTAGGCGATTGGAGAAAAGGTATCATGGATGGAAAGGGTAAATATACCTGGCATACTTCTAAAGGTGATTCTACGCAAGTTGGTATTTGGCGACGGGGCAAATATGAAGGCACCGGAATCCCTGCATATGTCATTAATCGAAATCAAAGTGTTCCCCGATATACCATTAGAAAATCTCTCGGCAACCTTGATCGGATAAACATTCAATTTATGCGGGCAGGATCCAATTTTAATGAAGTGAGTAATTTGAACGTATCATCTGATAGTGGATCCGACGAAACGAAAGGACCTAATTTAATGATAAATAATGCAACTTTCCCAGTTAATATAAAACTGGACTTTACAGTCCCTAATCTTCTAAAGTCAATGGAATATAATTGTATTTTTAATTTTACGATAACTGAAAAGGGTTCATGGGATGTGATCTTAAATATTTAGACCTATTTATGAATGAACGTTTTTGTTATCTATAAATAAAAGATGGCGGCCCAGAAAGAGCCGCCATCTTTTGTGTTAAATCAATTCGACGTGAACGATTATAAATCCCAGAAAATCTTGGTAGTTAGATTATCTTTCGCTTTAACTGCATTATAATTCGTAGTATTATATACTCTTTCATCATCAGGATAAGTCCATCTCATAGGAGGTTGCTGAGCTAATGAAGAAGCATTATCAGTAACAAACTTTAGAACAGGTAGATTCGTTCTTCTGATTTCAGCCCAACTTTCGAGTGGTTCCAAAACACTGTAATTGATCCATTTTTGTAGAGCAATTAAGTTTTGTTTTGTAGGTTTCGTACTTGCTTTTGCCCATGAAATGTTACTTGCCAAATATGCTGTTTTTTCAGCGTCGTTAGTTGGAGCAACAGCTGTTTCGTTATTATCGCTGATTGATCTTAACCAGTAATAGTAATCGATAGAAACCTTTATACCTGTTTCGTAAGCTGTTTTAGCAGCCGCGTCATTATTTGCAATATTCAGGTAATAATCAGCTAATAAAAGTTGTGTTTCTGCTGATGTAATTAAAATACCAGGCAACTTTTTATTCTTGCTAATAGTTGAGATATTATATCTTGCAAGATTATCAGCTGCAAATAGTAACTGCTGAGCTGATGCATTCATTAATGGATCCATCCCAACATATTTTGGAGCAGTTAATGCCCCTGGTTGGAACATTGCTCTTAAACGTGGATCTGCATTATTCTGCATGGTATCAATCATCATCTTGTTAGCTCTGTCGTTGCTACCCCATCCAATAATACCATCGTATAAATCGGAGGTAACCGAACTGTTATCAAGCGAATTTACTTTAATCAGGATGTTATCACTGCTTGTTGAACAAACAGGATACGTTGTGGGAGCACCTACTATTGCAGCCAGCTCAGTACTTACACGTGATTGGAAACTTGCAACACCTGAAACGCGCATTAACATTCTTACG
>JAHEYR010000221.1 GCA_023251485.1 Bacteroidales bacterium | reverse complement strand
GAAACCATCCGGTGGGTACTGGTCCATTTCAACTCAAGCTATGGAAGGAAGGGGTGAAGATGGTCTTGACCCGTAATCCACACTATTTTGAAGTTGAAAATGGTAAGCAATTACCCTTTCTTGATGCGGTATCGATCAGTTTTATTGTCGACAAACAAGCCGCTTTTCTTGAATTCATCAAAGGAAACCTCGATTTTATGTCGGGCATCGATGCCAGCTATAAGGATGAGGTGTTAACCCGCTCCGGTAAATTAAAGGAAAAATATAAAGATCGAATCAATCTGTTGCGGCAACCTTATCTTAATACCGAATATCTTGGATTCTATGTCGGTAACGCTACCGAACAAACCAATCCCCTCAATGATATCCGCATCCGACAAGCCATCAACTATGGATTCGATCGGGTCAAGATGGTGAAGCATCTCAGAAACAGTATTGGCATCCCGGGCATCTATGGCTTCATCCCAACAGGAATGCCTGGATTTGATTCTACAAAAGCGATCGGCTACAGTTATCAACCTGAAAAGAGCAGACAACTGCTTCTGAAGGCCGGTTATCCAAATGGCAAAGGCCTGCCACCCATCAAGCTTATTACCAATGCCTCGTATCTTGATCTGTGCAAATACATTCAGCAGCAGCTCAATCAGATTGGCTTTGATATCAGGATTGATGTTACTCCTCCGGCTACGCTGCGCGAGATGATGGCACAGGGTAAAGCACCTTTCTTCCGAGGATCGTGGATAGCTGACTATCCTGATGCTGAAAACTATCTCTCGCTGTTTTATAGCAAAAACCATAGTCCCATCGGACCAAACTACACCCATTTTAGCAACAAAAGCTTCGATCAGCTGTTTGAACAGTCGAGAACAGTTGTAAATGATACAGCTCGTTATGCACTTTATGGGAAGATGGATAATCTGATCATGAATGAAGCACCAGTTGTAGTACTCTATTATGATGAAGTATTGCGATTTACAAATAAGCGGGTTTCAGGATTAGGAAATAATCCAATGAATTTATTAACCCTAAAGCATGTAAAAATCAGATTGTAGGAATCTTTGTTTTTACTCTCAATTTGCGTATTTTTACCCCATCTATCATGCAATGGTTGTTATATTTTTCTAAAACTAAACAATCTTGTTAAAATCTTAAAAATCCTGTTCTGAAAACAACGATTTCATTTTTTTAGAGATATCAATTGTTAATTTTGCACCCTAAAATGAATTTTGGGGGCAAGCCAAAACGAAAGAAGCGTGAAACTACTCAAACAACTCAAGAATCTAACTTTCGAAAAGAATCTAAAAAGGGAGCTAGCGAATAACCATCGTCAACGACTGAATATCAATTCAGACGAAGTGAATTCAATAGGTATTCTCTATTACCTATCGAATGAAGAGACCTATAAAGTAGTATCGAATTTTATAAACGAGTTAAAAGAGAATCAGAAAAAAGTTAAAGCGCTAGGTTATATCAACGAAAAGGCTTTGCCGCATTACTATTCACAAAAGCTAACCTGGGATTTGATAACCCGCAAGAATACCAGTTGGTCGCATAAACCGGTAGCGCCTTTTGTGAAAACGTTTTGTGATGAAGCGTTCGATTTGCTAATCGATTTAACACTCGAAGACTATCAGCCTTTGATCTATACCGCAGCACTATCCAACGCTCGGTTTAAGGCAGGCAGGTATTCTGAAAAGAATGCCGGTATTTTCGATTTAATGATTCATGCCGATCAGGTTCAATCTGTGCCCGAATTCATTGAAAATGTAAAGCATTATCTATCAAAGATTAACCGTTAACGTATGTTACAACTTAAAGGAGCGGGGGTAGCCCTAATTACCCCTTTTAATAAGAAGGGTGAGGTTGATTATCCTTCACTAAAACGTGTTGTTGAATTTATTATTGAAGATGGGATTGATTATCTGGTCGTTCAGGGAACTACTGGCGAGTCACCTGTTTTATCTAAGGAAGAAAAGCATAAGACCCTTGATTTTATTTTGGATATCAATAAAGGTACTGTTCCTATAGTCTATGGAATTGGTGGAAATAATACGAGTGAGTTGGTTAATACCATTAAAAACACCAATTTTGAAGGTATCGATGCTCTTCTTTCGGTTACGCCATTTTATAATAAGCCACAACAAGAAGGTTTATATCAGCACTATGCCGCTGTTTCTGAAGCTAGTCCGGTTCCTGTCATTCTTTACAATGTACCGGGCAGAGCCAGCACTAATCTCACTGCCGAAACCACATTAAGATTGGCGCACGATTTCAAGAACATCGTGGGTGTCAAAGAGGCTTCAGGCAATATCGCTCAGATTATGGAGATCATCAAGGAACGTCCGGCTGATTTCTTAGTAATCTCCGGTGATGATTTGCTAACGCTTCCAATCATGTCGTTGGGCGCTGATGGATTGATCTCTGTTGCTGCTAATGCTTGTCCGGGCTGCATGACTCAGCTGGTGAAAGAGTGTCTGGAAGGCGATTTTAAAGCTGCTGCCGAGACACATTATCAGGTGATGGACTTTATCAACACATTATTCCTCGATGGTAGTCCTTCAGGCGTCAAAGCTGCAATGAGTATGATGGGATTGTGTGAAAATATTGTACGTTTACCATTGGTACCGGTTAATAAAGGTGTATACGAAAAGATTAAATCGGCACTGGAAGGTATTCTTGCCGAATAGGTGACGTTCTTATAAAAATAAGAGAGGCCATTTCGATTATGAGGTGGCCTCTCTTGTTTTTCTGTTTTAATCCATTAATAAGAGCTACCTTGCAAGAAATTCATATATGTGCTTTTCAGCAGGAGTTAGTTTTACAGCCAGTGCAGTTATATTAATAGTAGGCGTAGTATCAATCGTAAAGGCAACCACAACTGCTCAACGTGTTTTTGCTTTAGTCCCTTTGTTTTTTGCTTTTCAACAATTTACTGAAGGTTTATTGTGGTTGGTGTTAGCAAATCATCCATACGATGTCTGGCGGCCCTTTCTAACACACGTTTATCTAAGCTTTGCATGGATTATCTGGCCTGTATTCATCCCTTTTTCAATGGGGTTACTCGAAAAGAATGTCCTCAGAAAAAAGATCATCCATGTGTTTTTAGGTATCGGAATAATGGTGTCGCTATGTTGGATCGGTGTCATGATTTTTTATCATGCCCATGCACTTATAAATGTTTATCATATTGATTATCAATTCGATTTCAAGCCCGTTTACCCATTTCTGTTCACCTTACTTTATCTGATTGCCACTGTATTAACGTTGTTGGTTTCAAGTGTTAAATATATGTGGGCCTTCAGTATCACTAATTTGGCATCTTATCTCTTTACCCGCATCTTCTTTGCAGGACATGTTGTATCGATCTGGTGTTTCTTTGGGGCGTTGTCTAGTTTTATCGTGATGATGATTATCATCAACCTCAATGCAACTACTGAGAAGGAAAAACAGCTCCAGGAGTCATCCTGTCTGATTTAATAGACCTTCAACTCCCACAATCCGGGTGTTCCATTGAGAAAAGTGATCTTCAGATAACGTGCTTTTATTGCCAGATTATCAACGTGTGGCGATTGGATCACGACTTCAGTATGTCCTCCGCATTGTTTCCATGTCTTTCCATCAACGGAATAATCCAATCGATAAGCATGACCAGCAGTAGGTTTCACAAAATAAGCCTCACAGCGTTTAACTTTTTGTACTTTCTCCAGATCGATGGAAAACCAGGCAGTAGAGTCAGTAGAAAGTGCCAACCAGCGTGTTCCATTATTATCGTCTAGTGCATTATTGGCGACAAATGTCTCCGTTCTTCGTAACGTTGTATCGTAGATGGGTTTTACTTTTAAGTCGGGCATACAACTAGAAGCCATGGCTTTAGCATTCAAAGCAAGATTCAGGTTGGGTTTTGCGACCGGATGTAATGCACCCACCCCGGTATGTGTTAATTGAACCGGTTTAATCGTTCCATCTTCGTTAAACTCCAGTTTGTCAACCCAAACCTGACGTGTAGGGCCACCTCTTCCAAATTCGAGATAGGAGAAGTAGAAGTTATCGGTTCCCGGAGTTGAGAACACGCAACCATGGCCGGGACCATAAATCCCTTTGGCATGGTCGGTAGTAGAAATAATATCTTGTTCAGGGAAGACGAAGGGCCCGAAAGGAGAAACACGACTATATTGATAAGCATATTCGTAATGCTCATGTCCGCTCAGGGTATATAAAAAATAGTATATGCCTTTGCGTTTGAAGAAGATAGGACCTTCGGTATATCCTTTGCGTTTGGTTGGGATAACGACAACAGCAGTATCTAATGTAACCATGTCGGCTTTTAATTTAGCGGCTCCTCTCTGAGCCCAAAACATATAAGCCTGCCCATTATCGTCAATGAAAACCTCAGCATCAATGCCTTTGGTTTTCTTAGGCCCTTCCATTTTGACTAAAGGTTTTGCGGCATCTGCCTCGTTAAACCGATCGGGTCCATTCGCCAGCCGAAAAGGCCCTTCCGGTGAATCGGATACGGCAACATGAATATTTGTATTGATGGTTTGATAGATGTAATATTTTCCATTCGCGGCAATT
>JAHEYR010000220.1 GCA_023251485.1 Bacteroidales bacterium | reverse complement strand
CTTGCAAATTGTTTTTGATGTTGATGTTATCGATCACTACATCTTCGCAACCCAACATATGTAGTCCCCAGTTTGGAGCTGATCCAAAGGTGATATCACGAACCAAAAGATTCTTGCATTTGGTTAAGATGAAGATTTTAGGACGCCACTCTTTAGGAATCCAGATTTCTGTTTCTTTGCTGTAATGGGTAAAGAATTCCAGATCGCGTCCGTTGATGCTACCTGTACCCGTAATTTTCAGATTCTTTGCCCCGTTGGCAATGATCACGGCATCGTTGATATAGTCTTTGGGGTTGGTGCTGACATAGAGTTCGGCATTTCCTTCGAGATGAAAATAAATATCGCTTTTTAATTCAATGGTTCCAACCAGATAACGATGTCCTGTGGGGATCAGAACCTGTGATCCTCTTCCGGCAAGGGTTGCGGCATCTACGGCCTTTTGAATCGATTTATTATCCAGTGTAACGCCATCGCCAACAGCCCCATAATCCATTACATTGAACACCTTTGGCTTTGGTAATCTGTTTTGTGCGCTTAATGTGTTTGGTGCCAACATGAGCAGCAACATCATGATTGCAGGATATAGAACAAAATGAGAAAGAGAAACTTTTTTTGTGTTCATGGGTCAATGTTTTGGATGAAAAGGTGATAGCTGTGGTTGCTGTTTTAATTATTATTTCGAATGATTGCAGGACCTTCTTTTACGTCGATGGTCAGACCTGAGAAATCAATATCTTCTGCATTGTCGACTTTTAGGCCTTTTTGAGCTGAAATCTTACAGTTTTTAAAGATAACATCTTTAATCGGACTATCTTTTAGTCCGTGGATGTTTCCTACACTTTTTGCTGTTCCTGTAATGTTTATGAACCGGATGTGGCGAAAGATGGGCGGTACTTTAGAGGGTGGAGCGATGGGCGGAACCATGCGCCACTCCATATTCATTTCAAAAGCCATAGACGCGTCGGTCATCTGCATGTCGCGAAAAGTGATGTTCTCAACTACATTGGTACGACCGGGTTGTGTTTTAAAGCGGATGGGTGCCCAGTTACCGGCATCTACCGTGCAATTTCGTACTTCTACATTGTGGATGCCTCCTGAGGTTTCGCTTCCCATGGCTACTCCACCATGGCCATATCCAAAATGACATTTCTCAACGATGATGTTCTCACTGGGTCTGTTTACACGAACTCCATCGTCGTCTTTACCTGATTTGATGGAAATACAGTCGTCGTTAACATCGATGGAGCAGCCGGTGACGAGTACGCCATTGCTTGAGTCGATGTCGATGCCATCTGAACTCAGGATGGTGTGATCTGCACTGATATTGATGTTTTCGACCCTGACATCTTTACAGTAAAGAATGTGCAGGCACCAAACAGCTTGATTTAAGAGTTTAACATTCACAATGCGAACCTTGGCGCAGTTCTGAAAACAGATGAGTCGAGGGCGTCCGATACGGGGTATCTTTCGTAAGCTATCGAGGGCAGCTTTTGATAGTTGTTGTGGATTGTTTCGAATGATTTTTGGCCACGCTGCTCCTGAGCCATCTATTGTACCTTCTCCGTTTATTTCGATGTTGGATAGACCATCGGCATTAACGAGGGCCGAGGTCCAGGTGCATTCAATGCCTTCCCAACGTGTTTTGATCTGTGGGTAGTCGGATGGATTTGTCGTTCCTTTTAAAACGCCTTCTTTCTCAATAAAGAGATTAACTCCCTTCTTCAAGAAGATGGCGCCGGTTAGATAAGTTCCTTTAGGAATGACAACAATTCCTCCTCCTTCAACAGAACATTTATCGATAACATCCTGAATAGCTTTTGTGTTTACTGTTGATCCATCACCTACTGCGCCAAGTTCTGATATAACGTAACGTTTCTGGGGTTTTATAGGGCTTTTTGCTGATAAACTTAAACAGGTAGTTATCAGTAAAATTGTTATCAATAGAAATATATTGGCGTTGTATTTCTTCATTTTAAAAAATTGAGGATGTGTAATAGTTAGTTTGAATGAACGAAAATAAACTTTGTCTCATAGGGTTCAAAAGATAAGGAAAGGCTGACATGCCCATCTTTTGATGAAGATGATTGGATAGATTCAATTTTTCCTGTAAATGCATCCCAAATTTGAGGCTCTCCTTTTTCGGTGAGGTTTGTGTTTCGTACTTGCTTTTTATCACTTTCGTTGAAGAAAAAGTAGAGTGTTCCATCTGTCATCTTGCGGTGCAGATATTTTAAAGAGGGACAGGCTGGTTCAATCGTTACATCGGGTAGGGGGAGTGCTTTGATGACTTGAGGTGTGATCTGCCCCGATGGTTCGTGAAGCGCCCATGCCAGATCCCCACTCTCTTTCGCATTCAAAAAGGTTTTCTCAGTGATGATAGAAGGTGTTTTGCCAAGGAAAATGACTTTGCCACCTGAGGCCGAGAATGCCTTTAGCGTTTCGAGTGTTTTTTGAGAAATGGTTGTGATGGAGGGTAGAATGACTGTGCTATATGCTTGTCCGCTAAGGTTTGTTAATCTGCCCTCTTTATTGATCAGCAATGAGGAGAGTGCCTGCTCGTCGATGAAATCGAAATCGCGTTGCATTTCGAGGAGCTTCTGAACAATGGCTAAATTACTTTCATTAGACGCGTTATCGCCAAGCCACATACTTGAGGTAGGAAAATAGAGCGCAATCTGAGCAGCAGGTTTCCCTTGCGAGAGAAGGTAAGCCGCCCGGTTGACATAGCTGGCGACCGGAGGAAAAGTATCTGACATGAAGAAGCTAGGAATCCCCGGAGTGGAGATAATGGGTTTTGCAGCAGGCGTATTTACTTTTGTAGTATCAGTTTTGATGCTATGAGCAGAGGAGGCCATAAACATAATCTGAACCATATTGATGCCTCGAACAAGTTGATAATCGATCACCCATTTCGCTTGTGGAACAGTAGGATGATAAGTATAAGCAGCAAAGCTTTCTGTAAAGGCACGCGGTCTTCCAAAGTTGTGTGCAGCTGATGATGCCAGCTTTGGATAATCGGCTTCGTGATCCATCCAGATCTGACTCCAGATGGCATCAACTCCCGGAATACCGACATGACGCATATTCTTGAAATAGTCGCCTTCGGATTTTACTAATTCGGGACCTTTCTCTTCATGATTTAAGTGAACGATATACTCGATTTTGTTTTGTGCACACCAATCGGCTTGAACGGTAAAGAAGTTTTCGCTGAACAGAGATGACCACACATCCCAATAGTCGGCCTTGGCTCTACGTGCTTCTTCAGACAGATTTTTAACGAAGAATGAGGCCAGATAGGGCTGTATATCATAACCTTTTCGCGTTTTGAATTCGCTGAGCATCTTTGGGGTCCATGGGGTGTAGGCAAAGTCAGGTTCGTCGCCCATGATACCCATAAAGGTTTTGCCGAATTCAGCTCCAACATATTTCTTATACTGTTCGTGAGTCCAGGCCAGAAACTGTTTTGTGGCTTCAGGGTTCAGATAATCGAAGAGAGATGCAGATGTGTCTTTGCCGCGTGTTGGATTATTTACATTTCGGGTTTGTGATGTCTTAAAAGCAGATCCCACCAACAGAATACTCCATTTGCCTGAGGGTGGTGTCCATTCTAACATTCCATTGTTGATTTTCAGGTACTCTATTTTGTTATCATCCTGATTTATAGCAATGGTACTGAGCGTTGAAGGGGATAATTTGCGTTCTATTTTTTGTCCGGATGGGGCCTCAAACTTCTCTTCTAAAATGAGTCCCTGCATCTTCAGATCAGGGCGTTCTGCACTGAACTTACCACCTGCAAAACCACTTGGATATTTTCCTTCGTCTTCAACCCATACACGCATATCACGGAGACGGGCCTGCTCTACAGCAATTTTGATGAGTTCGAACCAACCCGTAGAAAGATAAGGGGCTGTCATTCCATAACCGGCTTCAATCATGACCTGATGGAATCCAAATGATTTAATCTTATCGAGGTCGCGTTTTATCACCTCTTCGGTAACCGGACCATCCCATCCCCA
The DNA here is from genome assembly GCA_023251485.1 of Bacteroidales bacterium. Taxonomy (GTDB): domain Bacteria; phylum Bacteroidota; class Bacteroidia; order Bacteroidales; family Cfx3-03; genus Cfx3-03. Next base: position 591 of record JAHEYR010000220.1, on the reverse strand, counting down.
CCATAAAATAAGCCCGTATTCGGGAGGTGGTGTCATAAAATGGGTTGCCAGGCTCTTTGAATCGATATTGTTAATTTGTTGCCAGGGACGTTGGGCTTTACCAATCGTTATCAGTAAAAAGGCAAGAGCTGTTATGATGATTAGCTTTTTCATAAAGAGGCCATTGTTATTTGGAGATGTTGCTGCTTGGGTTTGGGAGATTCTTAGTTACCGTAAAGTTGGAGATCAATATTATTTTATTTGAAGATGTTTCCAATCGACATTTTTATGATAAAACATGACAGAGGTTTCGTTGATTGCTACCTGATAATTGTTGAGCAGGTTGATCATTTCTGCACCTGCTAAGAGAACCGGACCATAACCATGAGCAGCCATTGGACTGGTTGGACGATAGTAGTAGAAGGCAGGATCAAATCCCATTCCTGTTCCGACACAGGTGCCGTCAACTATACCCTCTTTATTTACTTTGGTGGTAATGGCATTCAATCCAAGAACTGCTACGGGCCCATAAGCAATTGGATCGATCCATCCTTTGTTGATTGCATGGGCAATGCAATAAGTGTAGATAGCAGTAGCAGAGGTTTCGGGATA
>JAHEYR010000219.1 GCA_023251485.1 Bacteroidales bacterium | reverse complement strand
CGCAGGGGATTAACTTTCTCGAAAAGCAACAACGTCCGGATGGTAGCTGGCCTATCGACACCGACTTATCGACGTGGGTTACCACATTAAGTATCAAAGCGCTGGGAACACATCACTCAACGATCCTTTCGGATAGCATCATTCAACGACTTCGCACCCATTTACTCAAGCTACAATACAAAACAGTTCATCCCTTTAACGGAGCCCAACCCGGTGGTTGGGGCTGGACAAACTATTCGGGATCTGTTCCTGATGCGGATGACACGCCAGGAGCCATTCTGGCATTACTGGAACTCTATCAAGGATCTGAAAACGAAAAAACAGCCCTCATAGATGGTTGTAATTGGCTGGTCGGCTTACAGAATAGCGATGGTGGCATACCCACATTCTGCAAAGGCTGGGGCAAGTTACCCTTCGATAGTAGCTGTGCCGATTTAACCGGTCATACCCTATTAGCCTTAATCTCGTCAGTCGATAAATTAGGTGATTCTATTTCAAGCAAACAACGAAGCCAATATACCAACTGCATCTTTCAAGCAGTCAATTACCTGGAGAAGAATCAGGACGTTAGCGGATATTGGAATCCCCTTTGGTTTGGTAATCAACTTACGGCTGACAAAAAAAACCCTGTCTATGGGACAGCAAAAGTGACGACCTATATCAATGACTGTCTTTTGGTTAAACAGATGCGGCCCGAATTACGAACACGCCTTGAAAAGATGTCAGAAAAAGCTTGCAGCTATCTTCATTCACAACAAAATGCGGATGGAAGCTGGGGTGGAGAAAAAGGAATCGTTGGGACCATCGAAGAAACGGCATTGGCTATTTGTGCCCTCTCTTATGTTCATAAAGTGAAATGTAAAAAAGGACTGGAGTGGTTGGCTGAAAAATATTCAGCAGAACATGTGCGATCCAGCCCAATAGGACTATATTTTGCAACCCTCTGGTATGACGAGAAATTGTATCCGACCATATATTACACCGAAGCATTAAGAAGAGCTTTTGAACGAATGAGTTAAAGTGTTAAATACTAAAAAAAGAACCTTATTAAAATGAATTCTAAATAACAAAAACACAGGATAGTTTCATTTTCAGCCACTTGGATAATAAAAATTTAAGTATCTTTATGCTCAAATTGTCACTGATAAACATCAACCCCAAACAACAATAAACCCATGAAAATCAAAGTATCATTATGTTTAGCGGTATTACTTTTTACCGCAGCAAGTGTTTTTAGTCAAACACCGACCAAATGGAGAGGCCCAGATGAAAATGGAGTCTATCCTGATAAAGGATTGCTAAAGGTTTGGCCTGCTACCGGCCCCGAAGCTGCCTGGACTTTTAATGAATTAGGACAAGGATATTCATCTCCGGTAATTGTTGGAAACAATATTTTCGTTACAGGAGCAGAAAGCGAAATGGGAAACGTATATAAACTATCACTAAAAGGCGAATTAATATGGAAAGTGCCTTATGGAAAAGAGTTTACCGAGAGTTATCCGGGATCACGTAGCTGTCCTGTCATCGTAGGAGATCAATTATATATTCTAAGTGGAATGGGGCAATTATCCTGTTTGAAGACCAGTGATGGTTCAAAGATCTGGAGCAAAGACCTGTTTAAAGATTTTGATGGAAGTCAGATTACCTGGGGATTAAATGAAACCGTAGTAATTGACGGCAATACACTCTATTGCACACCGGGAGGAAAGACAAATAACGTCATTGCACTTAACCGCATGAACGGAGAACTGATCTGGACCTCACCAGGAATGGGAAATAAAGCAGCCTATTGTACCCCATTATTGGTTAAGCTTGCTAAGCGGAAAATATTAGTTACCCTGACGGCCAATAATATTCTTGGAATCGATGCTGCCACCGGAAAACTTCTCTGGAATCAAGAACAAACCAATCAGTGGTCTGTCCATGCCAACACCCCTTTATATGCTGATGGCGGAGTATTCTGCTTCAGTGGATATGGAAAAGGTGGTGTTAAATTAAAACTGAACGACGATGGAAGTGCAATCACCAAAGAGTGGGTTAGCGCTACATTAGACAGCAGAATAGGTGGTGCAGTAGTTGTAAACGGATACATCTATGGCTCAGGCGACAACAATCGTGCATGGCAATGTATTGATTGGAAAACCGGCGTACAAAAATATGCTTCTACAGAATTAGCCAAAGGTAATGTCATCTATGCGGATGGAATGCTCTACTGTTATTCAGAAAAGGGCGATCTCGCATTAGTTGCAGCCGATCCAACAGCATTCAAAATCATCTCAAAGACAAAAATCACTGCCGGGACCGATCAACATTGGGCACACCTTGTAATCAACAACGGAATCCTTTATCTCCGCCATGGGAAGGCATTAATAGCATACAAAATCAAATAGCACGTTTTTCTAGATAATATTTCTAAAAAAACAGACCTCATTGAGATTAAACCAATGAGGTCTGTTTCAATCAAAACTAATAAATGCTCGCCTAATGAAAAAAACAACCCTTCTTTTTTTAATTCTACTTCCTTTTTTTGCTGCTTCACAAATAGCACAATTTAGAGGCCCAGCCAGAAACGGCATCTATCCTGATAAAAATCTTTTAGATAAATGGCCAGAGGCTGGTCCTGAACTAGTTTTCACAGCCGAAGGAATTGGTAGTGGATGGTCATCTGCCTCAGCCAACGATAAATTTATTTATATTACCGGTATGAAAGATACCCTTGATTATCTTTCGTGTATTGACTATTCAGGCAAAATCGTTTGGCAGGTTCCTTACGGTCGTTCATGGACGAAGTCGTTTCCTGACACGAGATGTACACCAACTGTAGAGGGTAATCGTGTATGGGTAATCAGTGGCACTGGGACTTTAGTATGTTTTGATGCAACCGATGGCAAAAAGATCTGGTCGGTAGATGTCGACAAACAATTTGAATGTGATTGGTTCATGTGGGGTGTAGCAGAATCTGCGCTTATTGTTGATGATAAGGTTATTTGTTCTCCTTATGGAAAGAAGACAGCCCTAGTGGCATATGATAAAAATACCGGGAAACTGATTTGGCAAACAAAGAGTGTTGGTGGACAGAGAGCTTATGTTTCGCCTGTCCTTTTTGAGTACAAGAATTTTAAGTATATCCTATCGCAAAACACTGAAAAAGTCATTGCGGTAAACCCTGAGAATGGAGATATAGCATGGGAATACAAAAGCAAAGGCGAGAAGATAGCAACGAATACCCCTATTTTTAAAGATAACGAAATCTTTATTACCAGAGGATATAATTCACCATCCGTGATGTTACAAATGGCAGCTGATGGTAAATCTGTTTCGGAAAAATGGATTGATACCACACTGGATTGTCATCACCATGGGGTAGTATTGGTTGATGGAACCATCTATGGATCGAACTGGATAACCAATGGAAAAGGTAATTGGTGTAGTCTAAACTGGAATAGCGGAAAAATCGGATACGAAACGAACTGGTTTAATAAAGGAGCTATTATTTCAGCAGACAATAAACTGTTTTGCTATGAAGAGAAATCAGGTAATGTAGCGTTGGTAAAGCCCGATCCTACAAAGTTTGATGTCGTCAGTTTCTTTAAAATCAATAAGGGAACCGGAATGTATTGGTCGCATCCTTATATTTATAAGGGAAAACTATTTGTTCGTCATGGCAACTTCTTAATGTGCTATAACATCAGCAAATAATTAAAGGTCGAAAGATCTTTAGGATAATGAATTATTATTTTTCTCTAAACCATGAATTTAAAACAAATCATCAATCATAATCAAATAAGAAACAGTCGTTTTGTCCTTTATGCGCTTTCTTTTATTGGCGTACTCTCTCTTATCTGGTGGTTAATGAGCGATCCCTCCCGGTCTTTTAATCAAAGCCTGCCCGGATTGGACAAACGATCAGCGTCAAACGATCTCTCCAGAAATCAGGTCACTAAAATCGGAGAGAACTTCACCTTGTTTGGAACGCTCACTTCAACCTTGACCGGGACATGGCCGAGGTTTAGAGGAGAGAACTTCGATAACATCAGTAAATCGACCGTTCCACTCACCGACAAAATAGGGGATATCAAAAAGAGAATCCGTTGGTCGGTCAATCTGGGAGAAGGTCATGCTGGAGCCTCTATCTGGAAAGGTGCTGTATATATCCTCGATTATGATGAAGCCAAACGGTCGGATATGCTCAGATGCTTCTCGTTGGTAGAGGGAAAAGAGCTATGGCGCAGATGGTATAAGGTAAATATCAAACGAAACCATGGAATGTCGAGAACAGTATCTGCTGTTACCGAGAAGTATATTCTATCGATGGGACCCCGTTGTCATGTGATGTGTGTTGACAGGGCTAATGGAAACTTCAAATGGGGCATTGATGTCGAAAAGGAATATAATTCAGAAGTGCCGCTATGGTATACAGGTCAATGTTCTTTAATTGATGGCTCAACAGCTATTATTGCCACTGGAGGTAAAGCGTTGATGATTGCGGTGGATTGCGAAACCGGAAAGAAACTCTGGGAAACACCTAATCCAAAGAAATGGAAGATGTCACACTCCTCGGTGATGCCCTATGTGCTGAATGGCCGCAAGATGTATGTCTACAGTGCCATTGG
>JAHEYR010000218.1 GCA_023251485.1 Bacteroidales bacterium | reverse complement strand
GTAGCACAAAGTAGTGTCTTAACGATATAGGTAATCATTTTTCTTTTCTTTTAATTTCCTGGTCTATAATTTTCTTCAAATCTTCAAGTTCAGAAGCTGTCATATTGCTATTCGTTGTAAAGAACGAAGCAAATTGTAAGGTTGAATTTCCAAAATAGTTTTTGATGATCCCTTTCATATGTTTTGAGAAATAATCATCCTTGTTAACCAACGGATAATATTCACGTGAGTTCCCAAATAACGTATATCCCACAAATCCTTTATCCTGCATTCTTTTCAGGAGAGTCGCTATGGTTGTTGTGGCCGGTTTCGGATCAGGGAAGCTGTCGACCAGATCTTTTAGAAACACTTTCTCATGGTTCCAGATCAGCTCCATCAGTTGTTCTTCAGTCTTCGAAAGTTTCATTATTCTACGTTTTGTTATTCTACTCTACAAATGTAGAATATAAATAATCGAAAAGCAATATTTATTTGATAAATTTTCAAATTTCCATGAATTTTTATTAATTTTGTTCTCAGCAGCTAAGTTGTAAGTTCATTTTCAGTCATTTGGTTTTCAATTAAAATGCAGAAAAACAGAACCCGGCTCTTTTAAAGAACCCGGAAGACAAACCAAAGGGAATAGACCAACCTTCAACAAGCACCAAAATCACAAGTTTCCATTCTTGAATCTATTCAGATGGTAAAACTATGGGTTGAAACGCCCATAACAGTTCTCATTAACTCCCCTTATATAGGATACATTCACCCCATCTCCACCCCTTCCTCACCCCTTAATGGTGAGGAAGGGGTGGAGATACCCTGCGTCAGGGGTGAAGATGGGGTGGAGAACCCCATCCTTATGGAAGCGAAATATCACACGCATAGAAGCGATTTACCATCAGCTTATAGAGTGGGTAGAATGAAGGGGATGACTAGACCGAGAGGAGAGAATACACGATCTTATTTTACCTCTAAATATTGCTTAGTCGTTATAACATCAGCATAATATGAATTCAAAGCAGCAAGGAAGCTCTTCTGGACTTCAGACGCTTGTACTTTCTGTCCGTTTACTTCCAGATCGCGGGTGGCGCATGCATCTCCTATCAACACACATGTAAATCCCAGATCTTTAGCCGCACGGGTGGTGGCATCAATACACATGTGGGTCATCATCCCGCATATCACCAGGTTTCTAATGTTATTAGTTTTCAGATATTCCAACAACTCTGTCTCTCTAAAACTATTCGGATAATGTTTGACGATTACCTTTTCTTGTACTAATGGCTTAACGTTTTTATGAATTTCGGCACCCACGGTATTCGGCAAGAAAAATGTAGCAGCAGGACTTTTGGCAATATGTTGTATATGTATTACCGGCAAACTCTCGGCTCTAAACCGATCCAGAATCAGTCGGGCATTTTCGCTTGCCTGTTCGGAACCAACCAGTGTCATGGTTCCTTTATCAAAATAGTCGTTTTGAATATCAACAATGAGTAGTGCAGTGTTCATAGGGTCTTTTGTCTGTTTCTGTTGTGAGAATCCTAACGTAAGGTTTGTGATTAAAATCGTCAGGATTAAAAATAGTTTTTTCATGAATATACTTTTTTCACAGTTATGAAAAGGATCACTTCTTCAATTAAGCAAATACAATCTTATATTTACAAAAAGCGTCTCCTCTACGGATAGAAGAAACTACAGTAGCTGTTGTTGCAACACCTGCTACTGTTGAAAACATTTTTTCAGTAAAGCCCTCCGAACAGTAGCATATTGCAGATGTATCCTGTTCCTTTTTATGTTTAATGATGGGACAAACACAATAGTTTTTATTTTCACTGGCAATCAGTGTTTTGGTTGCTTTATTATAATCTATCTTCCAATTCCATTTTTCTTGTAGAAAGCCAATGAACTTATCCAGATTACCAATATATCCGGCCAAGACATCGTCCATCTTTAGATTATTATAATGAACAATGGCAGATTTGCGGATGACCGTTCGAACAGCTTCCTGATCTAACCCGACACCTAAATTTGAAATCAACATAGATACCCAATCTTGAATCAGGATCTGATTGTCGTCAGAGGCTGAAGGCACTGAAGGGTCAATACTATTAGCAGAGCGTGCTATAGCACTAAAACCACATAAGCAAACGCCCGACAGACAAGCGGTTTTTAAAAAATCCTTTCTATTTATCGACATGACCGTTCTTTTTACAAACTGATGATTTCGTGAGCTCATTCTACATTGTAAAGATAAAATGAGAAGACCGGAATAACAAGAAAATAATTAAACTTCAAAAGATCACCTAGTTGTCTTATTATAACAATTTTCACTCATCCACTATCTGTTTCAGCCCTGAGTTTCTTCAAATACGCACTGTTCGTTATTTAGATTCAATATGTAAAACGAATATAAAATGCAATTTGAGAAAATTTTGAATTATAAAATTCTACTGAATTTTTATTAGTAAATTTGCATACTCAAAAAACTGCAGTAATGAATTGATTTGAGTTGTTATGAATGCTGATATTGTATACGATAGAATTGTTGGCTCCCTTGAATTAGGTAAGGATTCTATATGAACTGTATCAATTCGAAGAAAATAATTATAAAATTGAAGATTATTCTTTTTACATGATTTTTTCACAAAAGACAATGACTATAATCGTTCTCAACATATTTCAAATTTCAATTATTTAAAGATGAGTTTTACACACGAAGTTGAAGGTATGATCTGTGTCGCTCAAGGCGCGAATCATGGCTCTGCCCCCATTCCAGAGGAAGGTAAATGGGTAAAGGCAAAAGAAGTAAAAGACATTTCGGGTTTAACCCATGGTATTGGCTGGTGCGCCCCACAACAGGGAGCCTGCAAGCTTACCCTTAATGTTAAAGAAGGTATTATTCAGGAAGCATTGGTTGAAACCATTGGTTGCACAGGTATGACCCACTCAGCTGCTATGGCTTCTGAGATTCTTCCAGGCAAAACTATTCTTGAAGCATTAAACACTGACCTTGTTTGCGATGCAATCAACACTGCTATGCGCGAACTGTTTCTACAAATTGTTTATGGTCGTACACAAACTGCTTTCTCTGAAGGCGGTTTACCTATTGGTGCTGGTCTTGAAGATTTAGGAAAAGGTCTTCGTGGTGTTACCGGAACTTTATATGGCACTGTAGCTAAAGGTCCTCGTTACCTTGAAATGGCTGAAGGTTACATTACTAAAATCGGTTTGGATGCCGGAAACGAAATCATTGGTTACGAATTTGTAAGCCTTGGTCGTATGATGGACATGATTAAAGCTGGTACCGATGCTAACGAAGCATTGAAAAAAGCTTCAGGCAAATATGGCCGTATTGATGAAGCAGTAATAGTTATTGACCCACGTAAAGAATAGGAGAAACAAGATATGCCATTATTTGAAAGTTACGACAGACGAATTACCCAGATTAATAAGGTTCTTAATTCATACGGTATTTCTTCTGTTGAAGAAGCTAAAAAAATATGCGACGATAAAGGTGTGGATGTATACAAGATTGTAAAAGACATTCAACCTATCGCCTTTGAAAATGCTATGTGGGCTTACATCGTAGGTGGTGCAATTGCTATTAAAAAAGGACAAACTCAAGCTGCAGATATTGCTGCTACATTAGGCGAAGGTTTACAGGCTTTCTGTATCCCGGGTTCTGTTGCCGACGACCGTAAGGTTGGTATTGGTCATGGGAATCTTGCTGCAATGTTACTTCGCGAAGAAACTAAATGTTTTGCTTTCCTTGCAGGTCACGAATCATTTGCTGCTGCTGAAGGTGCTATCGGTTTAGCCAGATCAGCTAACCGCGTTCGCAAAGAGCCGCTACGCGTCATCTTAAACGGTTTAGGTAAAGATGCTGCTAAGATCATTGCACGTATCAACGGGTTTACTTATGTTCAAACCAAGTTCGATTATTACACTGGCGAGTTGCATGAAGTAGCGCGCATTGCTTATTCAGCTGGAGAAAAAGGAAAAGTAAACTGCTATGGTGCTGACGATGTTCGCGAAGGTGTTGCTATCCTTCATAGCGAAGGTGTTGACGTTTCTATCACAGGAAACTCAACTAACCCTACACGTTTCCAACACCCTGTTGCAGGCACCTACAAGAAAGAGTGTATCGAACAAGGCAAGAAATATTTCTCAGTTGCTTCGGGTGGCGGTACAGGTCGTACTTTACATCCTGACAATATGGGTGCTGGTCCTGCCTCTTACGGTATGACCGACACAATGGGACGTATGCACTCTGATGCTCAGTTTGCAGGTTCCTCTTCAGTACCCGCACACGTTGAAATGATGGGCTTAATCGGTATGGGTAACAACCCAATGGTAGGCGCGTCTGTTGCTGTTGCTGTTGCTATTTCGCAAGCATAATTTTTATTCGAATACCAAAAAAGGACTGGCAAGATTTTGTCAGTCCTTTTTTGTTGATTGTTTAGAGAAAGCTTGTTAAACAGAATTACAGATTTATTCTAATGTTATATGCAGTACTCTTATCCTCATAGAATATCACTAGTGTCCATTAAAAGATAAAATTTGTTCTTTGAAATCATTGATAATCTACATTATGTAAGTTATTTTGTAGCGTGACGATTTGAATTGATTATGTTCGTTGGAAAATTAAC
>JAHEYR010000217.1 GCA_023251485.1 Bacteroidales bacterium | reverse complement strand
CTCCTTATGGACCAACTGGCGAGATCTTTCGGTTTACATTGAAAAGCAAGTCGAGGAGCAACAGAGAACTCAAGACCTTGGAAGACTGGGTGGTTGAACGACATATCCGTTCGGTATCGGGTGTTGCTGATGTGGTTAGCTTTGGTGGGGAGGCCAAAACGTATGAGATACAAGTTGATCCGCAATCGCTTATAAAATATGGTATTACACCATTGGATGTTTATCAGGCTGTAAATCGGAGCAATATTAATGTGGGCGGTGATGTGATTGATCATAACTCGCAGGCTTATGTGGTGAGGGGAATCGGTATCCTGGATAAATTTGATGAAATTGGCAATATCCTGATCAAAAAAATAAATGGGAGTCCGATTCTGGTAAAGCATGTGGCCAATGTAGTAGAATCGCATCTGCCACGATTAGGACAAGTTGGAAAGGACGATAGCTCGGATGTGGTGGAAGGAATCATCGTAATGCGGAAAGGACTTAATCCTAGCGAGGTCATTAAGAAAGTACAAGCTAAGATTGATGATCTGAATGCTAAAATACTTCCATCGGATGTTAAGATTGTAACCTTTTATAATCGTCAGAATCTGATCGACTTTGCCACCGGTACGGTGCTACACAACTTAATTGAAGGAATTCTATTTGTTACCTTGATTGTGTTTCTATTCATGGCCGAGTGGCGGACTACCTTGATCGTTTCTCTGATTATTCCACTTGCACTGTTGTTCGCTTTTATCTGCTTGCGGATGAAGGGGATGTCGGCCAACCTGCTCTCTATAGGATCTATTGACTTTGGAATTATCGTGGATGGCGCTGTGGTGATGGTTGAAGGCATCTTTGTGGCTATGGCGGCGAAAGCCCAACTGGTAGGAATGGATAAGTTTAATCCATTGTCGAAAATGGGACTCATCAAAGAGACCGGAACTGAAATGGGAAAGGCTATCTTTATTTCGAAGCTCATTATCATTACTGCGCTCTTGCCGATCTTCTCTTTTCAGAAGGTGGAAGGTAAGATGTTCTCACCTTTAGCGTGGACATTGGGTTTTGCTTTGTTGGGAGCTTTGATTTTTGCTTTAACGCTGGTGCCGGTTTTATCCAGTCTATTATTGAAGCGAAATGTAAAAGAGAAACATAATGTTTTCTTGACTTTTATTACTTCGAGGTCGGTTTCATTTTTCGACAGATGTTATCGCAATAAGCGGATCAGCTTAATTGTAGCAGGTCTATTATTAGTGTTGAGCTTTTTATCATTTCAATATGTCGGTTCTGAATTTCTTCCGGAGTTAAACGAAGGGGCTATCTGGATGAGGGCTTCGTTGCCTTTGAGTGTATCGTTGGATGAATCAGTTAAGGTTACTAAAGAGATGCGCGATATTATCAGAGCGTTTCCGGAGGTAAAACAAGTCGTTTCGCAAACGGGTAGACCGGATGATGGAACCGATGCTACCGGCTTTTATAATGTGGAGATGCTGATCGATATCTACCACACGAAAGCAATGGAACATCAAAAAAACAGAGATGAGCTGATTGAACGAATGAATAAGAAACTGGCGAAGTTTCCGGGTGTGGTCTTTAACTATTCACAACCCATCATGGATAATGTTGAAGAGGCTGTTTCGGGTGTGAAGGGATCTATTGTGGTGAAGTTGTTTGGGGATGACTTACCGTATCTTGACAAGAAGGCAGATAGCGTATATTCTATCATGAAAGATATTAAAGGGATTGATGATATAGGGGTGATTCAAAGTCAGGGACAGCCTGAATTGCATATTGAGCTCAACCAGGAGAAAATGGCGTTGTATGGCATTGCTACGGCTGATTGTAATGCAGTAATTGAAATGGCTATCGGCGGGAAGGCTGCATCGACATTTTATGATGGGTATAAAAAGTTTGATATCAGAATACGCTTTTTGCCTCAATACAGGATGACGGAAAAAGAGATTGGTGATCTCATGGTGCCTACACAAACAGGTGGACAGGTGCCTATCAAGGAGATAGCTGAGATAAAGAAAATAACCGGTCCTATTTTGATTTTCAGAGATAACAATGAACGTTATGTGGCAATTAAGTTTTCGGTTCGTGGAAGAGATATGGGGTCGACAATTGAGGAGGCACAAAAGAAGGTAAATGCGGCTATTAAATTGCCCAAGGGATATAGCATGGCCTGGCAAGGAGACTTTGAGAACCAGCAACGGGCTTCGGGCAAGTTAAAGTTGGTTGTGCCTATCAGTTTGATCCTGATATTTTTCATTCTCTTCGTCCTTTTTGGGAATGTTACAGATGCCGGATTGATTCTGCTGAATGTACCGTTCGCGATCATTGGAGGGGTGACGGCATTACTTTTAACGGGTACTAACTTCAGTATTTCGGCAGGAATCGGGTTTATTGCTTTGTTTGGAATCTGTATTCAGAATAATGTGATTCTGCTCTCCAGATTTAAAAAGAACTTACATGAACGAATACATCTGGATGATGCGATCAGGCAGGGTGTTATTGCCAGAATAAGACCGGTAATGATGACGGCTATCATGGCTGCAATTGGACTTATGCCTGCTGCTACATCTATTGGGATAGGCTCTGAAACCTCTCGTCCATTAGCAATTGTTGTTGTTGGTGGATTGATTACCTCAACTGTATTAACTTTGTTTATCTTTCCTATTCTTTTTAAGGGTGTTTACAAATACAAGACAAAGAAACTGGCTTAAAAATGGTATTTTTGATTGGATCAAAATAATATCCGGAATGTTTTAAAGCATAACCATTTAACACATCACACAGAGAAATATGGCAAATATATTGGTCGTTGAAGATGAGGTCAATGTTTCTTCTTTTATAAAAAAAGGATTGGAAGAAAAAGGACATAATGTTGATGTGGCTTTTGATGGTGCCATGGGACTGAGTTTGGCTTGTTCGCGTGAATATGATGTAATAATTCTCGACGTGATTCTTCCACAAATGAATGGGATTGAAATGTGTAGAAGATATCGCGATACGATGGGCTATGATGTTCCTATTATCATGCTTACAGCCCTCGGGTCTACGGATGATGTAGTGAAGGGTCTGGAAACAGGTGCTGATGACTACTTATCAAAGCCTTTTATGTTTGATGAATTGATTGCAAGGATCAATGTAGTTTTGCGACGTAAAGGGATGGGCGTTTCTGCTAAAATATATGAATATGCTGATCTAACACTCAATACTGAAACAATGATGGTAATCCGTTCAGGGAAGAATATCTCGCTTACTACAAAAGAATTCAGGTTATTAGAGCTACTGATGGCTAATCCGCTTCGGGTTCTGTCGCGAACACATATTCTCGAAAATGTGTGGGATGCTAATATTGACGTGAATACCAATGTGGTTGAAGTTTATATCAACTATCTCCGAAACAAGGTGGATAAAGGTTTTCCAGTAAAACTAATTCATACAGTAATAGGAATGGGGTATGTTTTAAAAGAGGAGTAACATGAAAATCCGCCATAAAATAGTATTCACTTTTGTAGGACTTGTGTCGTTTGTGCTCTTATTCACTTTTTCATTTGTCTATTATTTATCATCACATTCAAGAGAAAAAGACTTCTATGATTTGGTACTCGAAAAGACAAATCTTACGGCCTGGAAATACTTTGAGAAAGATGAGATGAGTGATATTGTTTATGGAAAAGTAATGGCTCGATATGTGAAAAGCTTACCCGATGCTGAAGAAATTGTTCTCAATACGAATAATGAGAAAGCTGTTACGGATACGTTGAAGAAGATTTTACCTGATAATTTGATTCAGGATTTATTGGCAAGAAGAACTATTAAATTTCATTTACAAGATAAACAGGGTGTAGGTATATATTATCCTGATAATCAAGGGGTGTTTATTGTAATCGTTACTGCAACCGATCGGTTTGGTATTGCGCAACAAAAGAAATTATTGGAAGAACTGTTGCTGATATTCTTTGGTAGTGTTGTATTTGTTTTTTTAATAGGACAGATTTATGCAAGGAATGTATTGCATCCTATTTCTAGTATTCTTATGAATGTAAAAAGGATACGTGCTACGAATCTGAGTTTGCGATTAAAGGAAGTTGAGGGTACGGACGAACTAGCTGAATTGACACGAACGTTTAACCAGATGCTGGAAAGACTTGAAAACTCATTTGTATTACAAAAGAACTTTATCAGGAATGCTTCACATGAATTGAAAAACCCACTTACTGCTATACTTGGCGAAACAGAAGTTACTCTCAATAAACAAAGAACACCTGAAGAATATATTGTTTCGTTGCATAAGGTAATGGAAGAGGCTGAACGATTGGATCAATTGACCAGTAATCTTTTGAGTCTGGCTCAAACTGATTTCGATCTTTCAAGCCTGAAGAAGGATGAAATTAGATTGGACGAACTAATCTGGGAAATTAAGGAGCTCTTTGATAAAACAAAATACAGGGGGCGGATTGATATCCATTTTTCTGAATTACCTGAGACTTCTGATTTGATTACTATTATAGGAACTGCTAGTTTATTAAAAATCGCCATTATGAATGTCATTGATAATGCATGTAAATTCTCCAGCCCCCATAAAGTAGATGTAACCATCAAAACCAGTTTAAACAATATCCAATTACGTATTGAAGATAAAGGAATAGG
>JAHEYR010000216.1 GCA_023251485.1 Bacteroidales bacterium | reverse complement strand
CAGATTGCTTTTGCCGGTGATATCCAGCACGCGTCGTAATAGCAGCAGCGTCCATGACGGTACTCCTGAAATACTGCTCACATTTTCGATCATCGTTTGCCGAGCCATCTGCTCGATCTTTTCCTCCCATCCGGTCATCAGTGCTATTGAACGATCTGGTGTTCTAATCAACTCAACCAGAAAAGGCAGGTTTTTCATTAGAATTGCCGATACATCACCATGATAGGTTCCGGCATCTTCGTCATCAACGACAAAGCTTCCGGTCATTCCGATCGACTTTCCTTCAAATAGTTTCGTTTCGGGATTGTTATTGCAGTAGAGTGCTAATAAATCCTTGCCGCCTTTAAAGTGACATTCATCCAAGGCTTCCTGACTAACAGGTATGAACTTGCTTTTATTGCTGGTGGTTCCCGATGATTTGGCAAACCATTTTATATCCGAGGGCCATAGTAAATTTTGTTCTCCTTTTCTCAGTCTATCGATATAGGGTTGCATCTCTTCGTATGAACTGACAGGCACTCGTTCTTTGAAGTTCTCGAAGGTGCGAATCGACTTATAATCATACATCTTACCCCATTCGGTGTCTTTTGCGGTACTGACTAGCTTTGTCAACCACTCTGATTGCACCTCTTCGGGATATTTCATAAATAGTTCTATCTGGTGGACTCTCTTTTTTAATAGCCATGAAATGACTGAATTAAAAAACGGCATCGCAAAAGGCATAGGCTTTTTATTTTACAGCAAAGTTAATTTTTTTGTTTAAAGAGGCCACAACGTTTTCTAATCTTTCTGGTGTCATTACACAACGTTCCTTATCTTTGTGCCACAAAAACAACATCATGATAGCCTTCCCAAATTGTAAAATAAACATCGGACTCAATATAGTAGCTAAGCGTAGTGATGGATTTCATGATATAGAAACTGTTTTTTACCCCCTTTCATTATGTGATGCACTTGAGGTGTTACCGGCGACAACTCCGGGAGATGAAGATGAGTTTATACTGGAAGGCATGTCGCTCGAAGGAGACCCTCAACAGAATCTTTGTATGAAAGCACTTAGGCTGATGCGGAGCGTTGTGCATATCGATCCGGTTAAGATGGTACTACTGAAGAAAACACCCTCGGGTGCCGGTCTGGGAGGCGGGTCCGCCGATGCTGCTTTTACCCTAAAGATGTTGAATAGCTATTACAATGCCGGGCTCACTGACGATCAGTTGAAAGCCATGGCGGCTCAGTTGGGAAGTGACTGTTCTTTTTTTATCTCTGATACGCCTGCTTATGCATACGGGAAAGGAGATCAACTTGAGGAGGTGACGATAAATCTTCAGGGTTATACGCTCGTGTTGGTAAAGCCTCCGGTCTTTGTGAGTACCGCCGAAGCCTATCGTGGAGTAACCCCATTGCCTTCTGCCATATCATTGAAGACAATGATTCAACAACCCATTTCGGCATGGCGTGGTACTATCAAAAATGATTTTGAGAAAAATATCTTTTCACACTATCCAGTCATCGCCGCGATTAAAGATGTGATGTACGACATGGGAGCACTGTATGCCTCCATGAGTGGAAGTGGTTCATCTGTCTTTGGAATCTTTGACCGTCCCATGGCTGTCTCTAATCGTTTTCCTGATTGCTTCTATCACGAAGAGGTATTATAAATAAACCAGGGATTCTATTTAGGTGCTCTGGACAATAAATATAATGCGATAATAGAAAACAAGACATTAGGTGTCCATACTGCTATAACGGGAGGGACATCGCCAAATCTGGCAAATACCGTCGTCACTTGCAAAAAGAGAATATATGAAAAGCAGATTGTCATCCCAATACCCAGATGCAATCCAATCCCTCCACGGACTTTTCGACTGGATAACGCAACTCCGATTAAGGTCAGAATCAATGCGGCAAAGGGGAAGGCAAAACGTTGATGCATCTCCACCTGATACGTTGAAATCTGTGAGGAACCCTTGATACGTTGTTGCTTAATGAAGTTTCTTAATTCAAAGAAATTCATATATTTTACATTATCCGCATCAATATTAAATTCCTCCGGCTTCATATTTAATGTGGTGTCTATCTTAATCCCTTTCCGGATCCTTTCATGACCATCAGCTAGAATATGTCGCTCATAAAAGTTCGTGATTGTCCAGTGGTGTTTTATGGTGTCCCATTTTACTGCATCAGCCGTTAACTTATAATACATGCCCTCTTTCGGCTTCACCTTTTCAATGGCGAAATTATATCCTTCGTTTACGGAAGTAGAAAACGACTTTACATAAACATATGTCCCGGGCTCAAGCTGCATGTGAATATTTTCGAAGGTCTTAGACTGATTGCTTTTTACATACTTTTTTTCAAAATCAACCATCTTATGAATGGTACGGGGAATCACAAAGTTGGTTAGCATGAACGAGAATATCGCTAAGGCACTGGCTGATACCATATATGGTCTTAGTAATCGTTTGAAACTAACCCCGCTATTTAAGATTGCAATGATTTCTGTATTACCAGCCATCTTAGAAGTGAAGAATATTACAGCGATAAACGTGAAGAGTGCGCTAAACTGATTGATGAAAAATGGCAAAAAGTTGAAGTAATAATCAAAAACGATTGCTTTCAGCGGAGCCTGTCGTTCAATAAAGTTGTCAATCTTTTCAGATATGTCAAAAATAATGATGACTACCGCTAAAAGGAGGATAGCATATATAAAGGTGCCCAGAAACTTTTTTATGATGTAACGGTCAATAATACGCAGATTCGACATTAAACCATCAACAACTCTTTTTAGCGGATTCCTTATCATTGTTACTTTTTGTCAGCTTTAAATTTACTTACAGCCGCACTTGCAACTGTTTTACCATTTTGTTTTTCCATTCTACGAAGTCGCCTTGTAATATATGGTTACGAGCCTCGCCCACCAACCATAGATAGAAAGCCAGATTATGGTTGCTGGCGATCATAGGACCAAGGATTTCCTTCGCGACAAATAGATGACGAAGATAGGCTTTTGAATAATGACTATCTACAAAAGATATGCCCTCTTCATCAATCGGACTAAAATCGTTTTTCCATTTTTCATTCTTTATATTGATAATACCCTTGCTGGTAAAGAGCATGCCATTTCTTCCATTTCTTGTAGGCATCACACAATCGAACATGTCCACACCAAGTGCTATCGACTCCAGTATATTGGCCGGGGTACCCACACCCATCAGATAACGGGGTCTGTCTTTGGGTAAGATAGAACAAACCAATTCAGTCATTTCATACATTAATTCGGCAGGTTCTCCTACGGCTACACCGCCAATGGCATTGCCTTCAGCTCCTTTAGCCGCGATATATTCTGCAGATTGAATGCGGAGGTCGCGGTATGTACTTCCCTGTACAATAGGAAATAGTGCTTGATGATAACCATATTTTGGCTCAGTGGTATTGAAACGATCGAAGCAACGATCTAGCCATCGGTGTGTCAGATGCATAGAGTTCTTCGCATATTCATATTCACTGGGGTAGGGTGGACATTCATCAAAGGCCATCATAATATCGGCGCCAATGATGCGTTCAATATCCATCACCCTTTCAGGGGTAAACAGATGCCTGGATCCATCAATGTGACTCTGAAACGTAACGCCTTCTTCTTTCAGCTTGCGACGTTCAGTAAGTGAATATACTTGATATCCGCCACTGTCAGTCAATATAGGGCGCTTCCATCCATTGAATTTGTGAAGTCCGCCAGCCTGTTCCAATACGTCCAGTCCGGGACGGAGATATAAGTGGTAGGTGTTGCCCAAAATGATTTGTGCATGTACATCATCGGCAACATCTCGAATATGAAGTGCTTTTACCGATCCCACAGTGCCTACCGGCATGAATATTGGTGTAAGAATATCGCCATGATCAGTGTTAATCACCCCGGCTCTGGCGCTCGAATGTTGGTCTGTTTGCAGTAGTGTAAAGTTCATTCAGTCGGATTTGCAAAATAATTAAGACTTTTTAGCCTAAAATTTTGCAAAGATAAGCTTTCTTGCCAGAGAAAAGGTAAATTTGCATTTCCAAATTGTATGTAGATGTTTCAAACCTATTTTTCTGAATTACTGCTTTACATCATCTTGATTGTGTTCTTAACAGCAACAGCCGTTCAGTTGATTTACTTCTGGTTTTTTTATAGTCGTCTTGCTTTTAGTCGTTTGCCAAATCCTACCGATCAACAGTTGCCGGTTTCTGTAGTAGTTTGTGCCCGAAATGAGTATGAAAATCTAGTCACTTTTCTTCCGCTGATACTCGAACAGGATTATCCCGACTTTGAAGTAGTTGTAGTGAATGATGCGTCAGATGACGAGTCGATCTACCTTTTACGCGACTTTGCCGAGAAGTATCCTAATCTTAAGATAGTTGATCTCCCTCAAAGCCTTAACTTCTTTAAGGGAAAGAAATTTCCACTTTCTATTGGAATAAAGTCGGCAAAGAATGAAATTATTTTGTTGACGGATGCCGATTGCAAACCTGCATCCAAAGATTGGATCAATGCCATGCAGTCGCGTTATAATGATCATGATACTGAAATTGTGTTAGGTTATGGTGGCTACGAACGTTCCGCTGGAATGTTGAATCGTCTTATCCGTTTCGATACCCTCCGTGTAGCCATGAG
>JAHEYR010000060.1 GCA_023251485.1 Bacteroidales bacterium | reverse complement strand
TTAAGAAATGTAACCACAACTTAGGTTTGGCTCAACTTCTTGCCGGTAACTCTGCTGCTGCTATTGCAACATTGAAATGTGCTCCTGCTGCTGCTGATACTTATTACCTGCTTGCTATTGCTGGTGCTCGTACTAACGACACTGCGCTATTATATGAGAACCTAATGAAGTCGATCAAAATGGATGGTAGTTTCAAAGCTAAAGCTGCTGGTGACCGCGAATTCATTCGCTACTTCAACGTCCCTGAATTCCAGGCTATCGTTAAGTAAGCGAACCTAAATACTTTAAAAGGAGGCTGTCTCATGCTTGAGACAGCCTCCTTTTTTTATGGACAGAACTATTCATGTAGAGATACACCAACCCTGCATCCTTTGTCTCAATATAGAGAACACACAAGAGATGTAAGGACACATTCTTAAATATCCAGAACCATACTTTGTTTATCCGACCTTTCATTAGGCCAATCTGTGCATTTCGTTTTCGAACAATCTAAATGATACTCAACTAATCGAACTATCGTAAACTATTTAAGCTATTAACAACTTACTACAATTCCTGAAAACTAAATCAAGATACACCTATATTATACTATTAGAATAATGTAAAGAAAAAGGTTATCGCAGACAGTGGAAAAAGCACAAACTCAGAAATATCTATTAACGAAAAGCGAGCTTATTGATATAAAATACAGTTCGCTTATTCTTCGAAGTAAAATTATTACGAATAACCTGATATCCATAAGCTATAAAATTATTGTCATACCAATAGAGCAATCCATTATTGTAATCGTCTACGACCTCATCTTTCGCCATACCAGGCATTATAGACATCTGCTCATAGCCAGTTTTAGCATCAGGACCGTTAATTACCTTTGACAATACTTTTCCTTTAGTTGAATATGATAAAACAGCATTCTCTCCATCCACAACGATATTCATTCTTGGATAAATATATTTTGAAAACAAATCGCGTATCTCCATTGCACTACTCCAATTTACACCTGCTTTATCATTAAACGAGACTGTAATAGCATTTATAAACCTATATCCATCCAGAATAGGATAATCCGAGTAACCTGGCATCGAATAATAGAGGTTATATGATTGCCTATAGTTACGATGGTATTCAGGCACGTATGTCTCCATTATAAAATAATATGCACTATCTATTTTTTGAATATTTTGCGTAACCACATTATAGTTTATATCTGAGATCCGTTTACTCTTCTTCGTTATCCGATTAAAAATAGATGAGTTATCATCAAAGAACCCATGAAAATTAGTTAGCTCAGAGAATCGCTTATAGATTACACCAATGTCATTATTATTAAGTAACCCTGAAAAAAAACCTGCTGTCTCAGTACCATTTGAAAAGTACTCAGAAAAACGACGCGAAGGTTCATCATTAAAACTTCCTAAAACCAATAGCTGATTATACTTGTTTCTAAATAACTCAGCACTAACTAAAAAGAAATCCTTATTAAATCCTGTATAATTTACCTCGCCAGCCTTCGCTCCCGAGAGATCATACGCATAAACTGAACACTCAAATTTATTTCTTTTGGGTTCTCTTTGCACAAAAAGTGATAATAAGTTCTTCCCAGGCTCTAACAGCATACTCTTCACATCAGGCGTATCTGCTTTTTCATCTATAATCGTAGAAGACTTTCCCTCTGCCATGTTAACCTTCACAACATAAAATCGGTTACTCTTTGAAACTAAGGCAACATATGCCGTATTTCCCGTAATTTTAATAGCACTGATCGTTGTTCTGGAAGGAACCTTAAAAGGGATAGAGGCTACAATATATTTAGCAGGGTCTATAAAGAGTAGCATACCCTCATCACTTTGACTGGTTTTGCTACTATTAAAAACCATAAAAAGTCTATTCTCCGAAACCTCATAATCATAAAAATCATAAGAACGAGGAACGGGGTATAAAACCTGACCTTCATTCTTAAGGTTTTTATCCACAAAGTTAAAGGTCCACAATACATTATCTTTGTTTTCAACTTTTGTTGTTTGTGCAAAGAGAACTAATCCATTTTCGCCACATGTTACTAACCGAAAAGGTTCTTCCCCTGATTTTACTTCGATTTCAACTCTCAATGGTTTATTATACTGCGCAAATCCCTCTGAGAAAGGAAGTAGTAAAAACAAAAGTGCAATAACATGAAGGTATCTCATTTTCCTGATCTTTTTACAAAAATAAGTGCAAAAGTGGTTCGTCCGGTAATATTTCGTATTAAATAAGTTGAATGAATCCCGGATATTTAAAGCAAATTTAAGCTAAAATCAATAAGGTTCATCATCAACCTTCTCTTGATTAATATAAAGAAAAATAGCAGCTAAAATAAGAAAGATGGTGTTATCTAACTATCATTTTACCAGAGACCAACTTTCCGGACTTATCTTCTAATATCTTATAGATATACAATCCTTCTTTAAGGTTATTGATATTGATCTTTTGACCTGAGCCAGATACGGCATCTTGCAATACCATCTGCCCTGCTAATGTAAAAAGTCTAAAGATAACATCTCTATTTTCAGACATCTCTATATAAACATAGTCTTTAGCCGGATTTGGATAGACACGGTAACTATTAGAGATACGATCTTTATTAAATGAACTAAAGCCATCAACCCCATTATCACTTAGTCTTGGGAATGATAGATTATCACTTTGGGCCCCTTCTACTAATGAGAATTTCGTCCACGATATTTCATTTAGCATAACTGATCCGGAAGCAACATCAGCTTGCTTTATACGAATATAAAAGGGCTTATCATAATTGACTACTATATTTCCCGACGATAAGGATTGTCCTTTAGAAGAAGCGGGCACCGTTAAGGTAGCTACTTTATTCTTATTAACAAACACATCAAATTTAACAGGGATTGAGGAAAAAGTAGTATAGTTAATTTTCAATAAAGCGACACCACCCTGAATTAAAGATGAAACCATTTCAGAAGAAAGGTCATTCTTTAGTACTGGCTTAGCCTTTTCGAGTCCATCATTATTATTGTCATTCTTACAGAGAGTGTAGTACCAGATGATCCCATTTTCGCCATTAAAGTATCCGGTATTAAATGTGGAATTTCGCTCCGGGAAACCAGAAAACTGTTCTATCCTCTGCCCAAATGCCATTGAAAATGATGCAACAGCAAAAAGTAATACAAGTGTGAAGAGATTCTTCATAGGCAAAACATTTACAAACACCTGCGATACAAGCAAATACATATTCAAATAAGGATACTTGCTCTTCTATTGTAAATTTACAACAAATGAAAGGGAAAGTCAATTTATTTTACTCATTTTATCTCAAAATATAACATCAAAACACATCTAATTATAAGCCAAATAATTACCCTTAATTTATAATCCAAACAGATTTGCTCCCAAAACAATATACTCTAAACCCGGATCGACTAAAGGGATCAGTCGGAAAAGTTTGGGGGAGCGTTTGTTTTATTACTCCGACCGTAGCCGTCATTCCGACCTCTTGGGAGGAATCTCCTATTTAAATAGAAACATCTATAAGCAGATTTCTCCCAAGAGGTCGAAAGGACGAAGTCATTTTTTACGGACAACTTATTTTAGGATGATAAATACGCCACAACTATTCCGACTGATCCGACTAAAACCTACAGGAAAAATTTGATATAAAAAGAAAAGAGGAGATTACCTCCATAAAGGCATCTCCTCTTTCTCAAGATAACAACCAAAATTTATTTTACTTCTTCAAAGTCAACATCTGTAATCTCCTGATCATTGGCTCCACCTTTCGAACCTGCACCAGGATTTGCACCTTGATTAGCGCCAGGGTTAGCATCCGGATTAGGATTGCCTTCACCAGGTTGACCACCGGTAGCTGCATACATCTCTTGACTTGCAGCCTGCCATGCTGTATTTAAAGCAGCAATAGAAGCTTCAATTCCTTCAAGATTTTTAACTTTATGTGCTTCTTTAAGCTGTTCCAATGCAGCAGTAATAGGAGCTTTCTTATCTGCAGGAATCTTATCACCATATTCAGCCAATTGCTTTTCTGTGGTGAAGATCATACTGTCAGCAGTATTTAGTTTTTCTATTTCCTCTTTTGCCTTACGGTCAGATTCAGCATTAGCAGCAGCTTCATCCTTCATTCTTTTAATCTCAGCATCATTCAAACCTGAAGAGGCCTCAATTCTGATTTGCTGCATCTTATTAGTAGCTTTATCCTTTGCTGAAACATGAAGGATTCCGTTAGCATCGATATCGAAAGTAACCTCAATCTGGGGTATTCCACGTTGAGCTGATGGTATTCCATCAAGATGGAAACGACCAATACTCTTATTATCTTTTGCCATAGGACGTTCGCCCTGAAGGATATGAATCTCAACAGAAGTCTGATTATCAGATGCGTTAGAGAATACTTCAGATTTACGTGTAGGAATAGTAGTATTCGATTCGATCAAGCGTGTCATAACACCACCTAAAGTTTCGATACCCAGTGACAAAGGAGTTACGTCAAGTAAAAGCACATCCTTTACTTCACCTGTAAGTACACCACCTTGAATAGCAGCTCCAACAGCAACAACCTCATCTGGATTTACGCCCTTTGAAGGAACTTTACCGAAGAAGTCTTCAACAATTTTTTGGATAGCAGGTATACGGGTTGAACCACCTACAAGAATAACCTCATCAATATCACTAATGGTCATATTCGCATCAGCCAAAGCCTTACGACATGGTTCAACGGTAGCCTTGATCAATGAATCAGTCAATTGCTCAAACTTAGCACGCGACAGATTCTTAACAAGGTGCTTAGGAATACCATTTACCGGCATGATATAAGGAAGGTTGATTTCGGTAGAGTTAGAGCTTGACAACTCAACTTTAGCCTTCTCAGCAGCTTCTTTCAAACGCTGAAGAGCCATTGGATCCTTACGAAGGTCAATACCTTCATCTTTCAGGAACTCTTCTGCCAGCCAGTCAATAACACACTGGTCGAAGTCATCTCCACCAAGGTGGGTATCACCGTTTGTTGATTTAACTTCGAAAACGCCATCACCTAATTCAAGAATAGATATATCGAAAGTACCACCACCAAGGTCGTAAACAGCAATTTTAATATCCTTATGCATTTTATCCAAACCATAAGCTAGCGCAGCTGCTGTAGGTTCATTAATAACACGACGAACAATTAAACCGGCTATTTCGCCAGCTTCTTTGGTAGCCTGACGCTGAGAGTCACTGAAATAAGCAGGAACTGTAATAACAGCTTCTGTAACAGTTTGACCTAAATAATCTTCAGCTGTTTTCTTCATTTTCTGAAGTGTAATAGCTGAGATTTCTTGTGGAGTATATAAACGATCATCTATTTTTACACGTGGCGTATTATTTTCCCCTCTTTGTACATCATAAGGAACACGAGCAATCTCTTTTGTTACCCTGTCATAGGTTTCACCCATAAATCGCTTTATCGACGAAATAGTCTTATGGGGATTGGTAATTGCCTGACGTTTAGCTGGCTCTCCAACTTTACGCTCGCCATTTTCTGTAAAAGCAACAATTGAAGGAGTAGTGCGGTGACCTTCGCTGTTAGGAATTACTACAGGTTCGTTTCCTTCCATTACTGCCACACATGAATTGGTGGTTCCCAAGTCGATTCCAATGATTTTTCCCATTGTTATAAATATTTAAATCTTTAATAAATTTCGTATGATTGTACCTCTTGCAGGCAATGATTGTGCCAGACAAATACTTCTGACATTTTCAATCAAAAAGTGTCAGTTTATCTACTCCATCAAAAATCAATAAAAACATTACATACACCTGATTATCTTACCATTAAAACAAATTAACTTTATTTTACTTTTTCAAAAACGTTTCATCTATTGTTTCAATAAAAAATGACAAAACGACAGAGTATATCTTCTCCCATAAAGGGCATGATTTAAAAACATGACAATCAGTATCTGCATAAAGGAATACTTAGTTATTATTTGTTATAGCTTTGCAAAATAATAAGCCGGTGATACCGGAAAGCAAACTGAGTAAAAAGTTGTTTATCTACTTTCGATTATGAGCACAGTTAGTCCACAACGGATCCCAAAAGTAACGACCCACAAACTTCAGGAGATGAAGTTTAAGGGAGAAAAAATCGCTATGCTTACAGCCTATGATTTTTCAATGGCACGTCTACTCGACAGAGCCGGCATTGATGTCATTCTGGTTGGCGATTCAGCATCAAATGTTATGGCTGGATATACCTCCACGCTCCCTATTACACTCAATGAAATGATCTACCACGCTTCAGGAGTCGTAAGAGGAGTTCAACGTGCTTTAGTTATTGTCGATCTTCCGTTTGGAACCTATCAAGGAAACTCCAAGATTGCACTTCAATCATCCATTCGCATTATGAAAGAGGCTGGTGCAGATGCAGTTAAAATGGAAGGCGGTAGAGAAATTCTGGAGTCAGTCGATAGAATCTTATCTGCAGGGATTCCAGTGATGGGACATCTGGGTCTAACGCCTCAGTCTATCAATAAATTTGGGACCTATGTAGTCCGCGCAACGGATCCACAAGAAGCATCCAAACTTATTGAAGATGCTCATCTGCTTCAAAATGCTGGATGTTTTGGGATTGTCCTCGAAAAGATTCCTGCAAAACTTGCGACAGAGGTCGCTACAGGGTTAAGAATTCCGATCATTGGTATTGGAGCAGGTAGCGCGGTCGACGGACAAGTACTGGTACTCCATGACATGCTTGGTATTACAACAGAATTCTCACCTCGTTTCCTTCGTCGCTATCATAATTTAAGCGAAGAGATAATGGGCTCTGTGAAATCATACATCTCTGACGTGAAGTCAGTTGATTTTCCTAATGAAAAAGAACAATATTAATGAAAGTAATATACGAAGATAACCACCTCATCATCGTCAATAAATCGTCCGGCGAAATTGTACAAGGTGACAAAACAGGTGATAAGCCTTTAAGTGAAATGCTTAAAGAGTACATAAAGGATCACTATGCAAAACCGGGAGAGGTATTCCTAGGGGTAGTACACAGACTTGATCGTCCGGTGAGTGGACTAGTCGTATTTGCACGAACGAGCAAGGCGTTGGCTCGAATGAACGCCTTAATCAGCGAAAGAGAGGTAAAAAAGACCTACTGGGCTATTGTTAAAGGATGTCCTGCAAAACCAGAAGGGCATCTCATCAACTATCTTTGGAAAAACGAGTCCCAAAACAAATCATACATCGTTACTGAAGACAAGAAAGGCGCTTTACGAGCAGAGTTAAAATATAAAGTACTGGCAAAAAGCAAAGATTATTCTTTACTCGAAGTGAACCTCCTCACGGGACGTCATCATCAGATCAGAGTACAACTATCGGCTATCGGTTGTACGATCAGAGGAGATTTAAAATATGGTTACTCCAGATCAAATCCTGACGGCTCTATCAACTTACATGCCCGTCAGATCGAGTTTATACATCCGGTGAAACAAACACCTTTTAGTATAAAAGCGATACCGCCAAACGAAAGGATGTGGAATATTTTTAAAGAAATTATGGGACCTGAGGTCGATGAATAAGGATCAGTCGGAAAAGTTGGAGAGTGTTCGTTTTATCTTTCTAATCTTAGCGAGAATTCCACTGGCGTAAAATCATTATCTGCAACTTACTATTTGATATAAAAAATCAACGCGCTTTCATCTTTATTGTATATCTTTGTGTTTGACTTTTAAAACCAGAGCTATGGTTTTATCCTGTTTTAAAAACGATCTTTTCTAAAACAGCATGACGCTCAATAAGTCTAAAACTCCAACCTAATCATCTTTCGATTCTCTCCATAAGCTGATGGTAAATCGCTCATACCTCACTCATAAAAGGAAGGGTTTGTCCATAGTATCTCCATACTTTGTCCATAGTTTGCCCATACTTAGTCCATACTTTATAAGGTATGGAGGAACCATGGACAAAGTGTCGACAAAGTTTTAGCAAACCCATCTGTTTAGGGGAGACGTATCATCCTTTTACCATCTGCATAAGATAGGTAACGAAGTTTTTTGAGTTGAAATTTATTTGAGGAAGAGTCTATCGTGTCCGTCAATAAAATAGTTCAAATTTATTGACGTTTATCTAGTTTTTTATCAAAAAAGAAATAATCAGATTTTAGGAAAAACAGATTATTTCAGAAATTAGTTTTATCAAAGGTATAGCTTTTTTGCATCAGTCGGAGTCATTTTAGATCAACTTATTTTAGAATGATTAGTGCTCCACAACTATTCTGACTGATCCAAAGGTTCTACTACCGGAAATAAAAAAACCGGTAGAAGAAGCTTGTGAACCCAACCAACATCACCGCAATCGATCGGGAAAATAGTGATTAAAATTGTCAACCCTTACACCAACCACAATTTTCCTTTTAATGTCACAAGTACTTACTTTCTACCGGAATATTTCAAGTATAAACCGCTTTGAGATAACCCAAACAGTTTTACACCTTATATTGTTTATTTAAAACAAAATCCTTTTTAGATTCAAAGAACATTAGGTATCTGCAAACATAAAATCTATCAGATTCCATTTCGAAAAACAGTTATCAGACAAGATGATCCGAACTATTTCCGTTTGCAAAGATACAATAAAATCATTCAGATTCTAGTTTATATATCACACCCCGTTTATTTTTTCCATCAATTTTTATAATAAGCGGTTGCTCAAACCGCACATGCCTGATTGTATCGTCCTCATATACAGACGGTGTAGCTTTCAAATATTTTAAATCATAAAAGCCATCATTTATAAATGGATTTACAGTAAAATAGCCAACTCTAAAAGAAGTCAGGTTTTGAAAGAAGTGTGTTCCCTGACTCGGTTCTATTCTATAATTTTCCAATCCCGACTCAACGATGACACGGGCTGCCGATATCTGTGGCCATTTAACGGGTATTCCCAACCATGGATCCGAAGACCCCCAACGCCCAGGACCGACCAAAACATAATTTCTCTTCTCTTGAAGCATTTTATCGTTGAGCCTACCTATTAACAAAGCAGTTTCCTTATTTCGGGCAGCATTAAAACTCTCCGGTTTTACATAAATAAAATCATAGACATCCCTAATAATGCCATTACCCAATGCCGAATTTGAATAGATAATTGCATTATCATAACTAGCCTCTTCCAATTTAACATCAACTATTTCACGATTATCCATAATTGGCCTGATCTGAAGCAGATTAAAGAGCATTGGAAAACCTTTCGGACGATTTAAGTTAACGGCAAATTCTATCTCGATAGGTTTTTTCATCTCTCGTTGCCCTGTCTCAAGGCAAACCTGCAAGATATCTGCCAAAGGAAAAACGTTGTGATTCAGAATGTTTGAGAAAGTAATCACCTTCTTACCCTTCAACCCAAAACCATCTATAATTACGTTGTTTTCATAATCGTAAGTCGAAGCAATATGTAATAATGAGCCGTCTTTCCCCGCTTCTTCGATAGGTTGTTTCACTAAATTCACACTATCATCAATACTTGGATGATAAGCCTCCGGATCCAGATCCAGTGAATAGAATGTCTTCTGAGTTTCACTTAAAGCCATATCAGGTGAACTCAACTGCAAAACCTTCTTTGGGTATCGGGGAGAGAAACGCAATCCTCGGCCACCATCAACAATGTATTTACCTAAACCTGCAGCCACCACAACAATACCTTCTTCCGCTTTTTCGGGTTCTATAGGATAAAAATTTATAGAACGGGCCACTCCAGAGAAAGTAGGATAAAAACGTGTTTCATATTGTGTTCCACAAACCTCCTGAAGTACCACCGCCATTTTCTCTTCGTCAATAACATTCATGGTGGCAGCCATATAGGCCTTACTCGCTTTGTAATATACCGAAGCGTAAACACTTTTTATCGAATTACCCAACATATCCATCATCACCCGTTCCTTTTCTACATGTGGGACCATGAAGGTAGAATATATCCCTGCAAAAGGCTGATAATGTGAATCTTCTAACAAACTAGACGATCTGACCGCAATAGGGGTCTTCACTACCCGTATAAAAGCATGAAGATCTTCCAAAAGATTTACCGGAAGACGAGCCTGAATAAAATGATGAAAGATTTCCTGATCCGTTAAATCAGACAACCCTATTTTATACAAATCGTTTTCTTCCATAAACTGGTCGAAAATATCTGTCGAGAGAACTACTGTTCGCGGGATCGTAACGAGAACGTTAGGCCAACGATCCAGAATCCTATTTCGCTTTACTAATGAATCCAGAAATGCCAAACCACGAGCCTTCCCTCCCACCGAACCATTTCCAATTCTGGCAAAGCCAAGATATTCATCAAACGAATCTTTGTTAAACTGAGCAATCACGCCTCGCGACTTATTCATTCTAAACATGGCGATAGCATCAACCACAAAATGCCTGATCTCGTCAAGGTTTTTAAAATCATACGGACGTAAATCCTTCAACAACTCAGCCAAAGGAAATAAAGCACGAGCCCTTAACCATTTCGACAGATGATTTCGATAGACGTGATATTCTAATGAGGCATCGGGCACCTCAAACAACCTATCTTGTAGTGTTTTTAAATCAGCAGCACGCATGATTTCACGTTTCGATTCAGGATCGATAAACACGAAATCACCAAAGGCGAAATACTCCATAATAAAATTACGAAGTTCAATCAATAACGACTTTGAGTGCTTGTGTATAAACCCGACCTTAAGCTCCATCCCCACAGATTCATGCTCTTTAGCCGACGACTGCAATAAGATAGGCATAAATTCATCTTCAGCTTTTACTCGCTCAACAAGCTTAACGCCTGCCAATTTATCTTGGACCCCACCTCGTTTATAACTGATGTCCGAAATAATTCCTAACAGATTATTTTTATATTTTTCATAAAGAATAACTGCCTCTTCATAGTTCGTTGCCAGAAGAATTTTTGGTCGTCCCCTCATTCTCAACATCTGCTGGTGTTCATTTAACCCCTCACCTTGAAATGCCTTCGATTGATTAAAAATAATTTTATAGATATTAGGTAGATAACTTGAATAGAACCGAATAGAATCTTCAACCAACAAAATAACCTGTACCCCTACTTCGTTAACATCATTCTCCGCATTCATTCTGTCTTCAATCAGCTTAATAATAGCCAACAAAATATCACTATTACCCAACCAACTAAACACATAGTCTACAGCACTCAAGTCACCCTGAAATACATGCTGGCTCACTTCTCTCGATAAAGGAGTAAGCACGACAATCGGAATAGCAGAGAATGCGACCTTTATACGTTTCGCCTGTTCAAACACATCATATTCACCGGGGTTGAACATGGTGATTATCAAATCTATCTCCCCTTCATTCAATGTTTTAAAAGCATCTTCTTCTGTCGATACATGGATAAACTGTGGTGGATAACGAAGATTTAACGAAACATACTCATTAAATATGAGTTCATCAATTCGCCCATCCATTTGCAGCATAAACGAGTCGTAATCACTTGCAATAAGTAACACACGATAGATACGCTTACGCATAAGTTTTGTAAAGTCAGAGTCACTAAAATAAAACATCCGTGACAATATCGAATATGGCTTACTGGTCATAAAGGATCCGCTTTGATTTAATTCATTAATATTTCTGTCAGTATTTTCGGCCTACATGCTATCATAAAAGTAACTTTATTCTTATTATGAGGTCGTGGAAGCCGTTCATATTTTCTCAAAAAAAGCACATCTTGTTTAGAATCATCCAATCAAAATTGATTATCGAATTTCTCCTCAAAGATGACAATTTTTTAGTAATCTTTGCATGGAAGAATGTCTTCTTATTTCTTTATTACCACATCTTCTTTATGTCATTGTAATTCAACAACAAGCAAAAGAGGAGAAAGCAATAAAAAAGAGACATGCATTAATAATAATTCTACTGAAACTAAGTTATAACTACCAACTGCCTATTTATCAGTTTCAATTTTGATAATAGAAATAGAGCAGTAAAAAATATTTATACAATAATGAACTATTCTTTTGACGAAATCATTGACCGCGAAGGCACTGCCTGTGTAAAATGGGATTTACGTAAACAAGTATTCGGCAATGCCGATGTTTTACCCATGTGGGTTGCAGATATGGATTTCAGAACACCTTCTTTCATCACCGAAGCCATTATAAAACGGGCCTCTCATGCAGTTTACGGATACACCTATCGCACTGAAGGTTATTACAACTCAATCATTAACTGGATGGAAAGACATCATGGATGGAAAATTGAACGCAAATCAATTTTATTCAGTCCCGGTGTCGTTCCGGTTCTTTACATGGCTGCTCTGGCGTTTACAGAACCCGGTGATAAAATCCTGATACAACCTCCGGTTTACCCGCCATTTCACGAATCGGTAGTCAACAATAATCGACAGTTGGTTTATAATCCGTTGATGCAGGTAGGCGATCGTTTTGTGATCGATTTTGATGATCTCGATAAAAAGCTTCCTGACGCAAAGCTGATGATTCTCTCCAACCCCCACAATCCGATAGGAAGAGTGTGGACCGAAATGGAGTTGAAAAGAATTGGAGACCTCTGTATTAAACATAAAGTAATCCTCATCTCCGACGAAATTCATTGCGATCTGGTTCTACCCGGTTATAAACACATCTGTACAGCGAATATCAGTCCCGAAATAGCTGCAAATACCATCACTTGTCTTGCATCAAGCAAAACATTTAATACCGCGGGTCTATCAACTTCGTCAGTGGTTATCTCTAATCCGGAAATCCGAGCCAAACTAGATTCTGTCATTCAAAGTGTTCATGTTGATGCAGGTACTTTCTTTGGGGCTATTGCATCAGAGGCTGCTTACGATCATGGCGATGAGTGGCATGCCAAACTCATCGAATATCTAGCAGAGAATGTGGCACTGGTCAGAACTTTTCTGGCAGACCATTTACCCCAGATCAAGCTCAATGCGCATGAGGCAACCTATCTACTTTGGCTTGACTTTAGAGCACTCGGGCTTTCGCAACCTCAACTTGTAGACCTTATCACCAACAAAGCCATGCTAGGACTTAATGATGGGACTGCCTTTGGCGTGGAAGGGACAGGGTTTATGCGTTTAAATGTAGGCTGTCCCAGAGCGATGTTACTTGATGGACTTACCCGTCTTGAAAAGGCTATTCGAGAACAATAAAAACAACCCTTACTATATCAAAACATTAAATATCATGATTGATTTACGTAGTGACACAGTAACCCGACCTACCCCTGCAATGATGCAGGCTATGTTTTCGGCACCGGTTGGTGACGACGTTTTTAAAGACGACCCTACTGTAAATGCATTAGAGGCAAAAGCCGCCGCACTGTTCGGAATGGAAGCCGCAATATTTTGTCCTTCAGGCACCATGACGAATCAGGTTTCCATCAAGGTTCATACCCGCCCTGGCGATGAAGTTATTTGCCATAAACTTTCGCACGTTTACTATTATGAGGGAGGCGGTATTGCTTTTAACTCAGGTGCTTCAGTTTGTCTGCTCGAAGGAGATCATGGCAGAATCACAGCAGAAGATGTGGAAGCCCATATCAACCCCGATGATATCCATCGTCCGGTTTCACGACTGGTGAGTGTTGAAAACACCATGAACAAGGGAGGTGGAGCTATTTACGATTTCAATGAACTTCAAAAGATAGGAGCTGTTTGCAAAGCAAACGGCCTAGGCTACCATCTCGATGGGGCCCGTCTATTCAATGCATTAGTTGAAACAAACGAGACACCACTTCAATATGGAAAGCTATTCGACTCTATCTCCATCTGTCTTTCTAAAGGACTTGGGGCTCCGGTAGGATCCTTGCTCCTAGGCTCAAAAACTTTTATCAAACAAGCAAGTCGTGTGCGGAAAGTAATGGGTGGTGGAATGCGCCAGTCAGGTATTTTGGCTGCTGCCGGAATCTATGCTCTCGACAATCACATTGAACGACTAAAAGAAGACCATGAACGTGCCCGTACGATTGGTGTAGAACTTTCAAATCTGCCCTATGTAGATGAAGTCTACCCAACACAGACAAACATATTGGTCTTTAAACTAAACAACAAGATGAACGACAGTCTTCTGATCCGGAAACTGGCCGAACATGATATTCATGGAATGATATTTAGTCCACAAACCATTCGTTTTGTAACACACCTCGACTTCACAGACGATATGATGCAAAAAACCATTTCTGTTTTGCGTTCATTAGCATAATAAATAGGCATAATATAAGGAAGACTGTCTCAAAATACTAGTACAGTCTTTCTTATATTCTCATTAGAAAATCAATTAAACCAACTAAAACTAACTACTAATACACTATTTTTCAAATGTTTTCAAGTTTGGTTATCCAATCATTAAAATGAGGACATTTACTTCGTAATTCTACTAGCCCAATATCTTCTGCCACTAAAGGACCAACTTGTGCCTTTTGACCTTCATATTCGGGCAGATATTTGATAATTCTTTTCGAGGGTGCGGTTTGAGGAGATTCATTTATTTCTTCAGGTTGATTCGTTCCTATATCTCTCTTTAAACGATTAATCCAAGTTTGCTTTTCTGGATACATTGTTATTAATCTATCTGGATCCACTAAAAGAAAAGCTTCAAACTCGTGAAGTTGGACATACGGAATAAATCTTTCATGAGCAATATCATGAGCAATGGCAAGCTCCAAGGTGGTAATCTTCTGATATGGATTAGTGATTTTCTGTATGACTGTAGAGTATGGACTTTGGTCATCTTTTGGGAATGCATATAAATCAAGCATGCTAGTGTACCAACATCCAGAACGATTTCTATCTGACTCAATCCATTTTAACACATCATTACGAAACTTACTATATTTCAGCAATCCCCCTTTAGCTGGTTTATTATTTATTCCATCCCAACCGGTTCTTATTCTACGAGCAGAAACACACATTCCAATTTGTGCAAAATGTCTTACTAATACATCATTTACAAAAGTCTCTTCAGAACTACCTTCCACTATAATATTTAAGTACTTCATGGGCGACCTCCAATAATGTTCTTCTCCCAAATTTGGCCAGTAGAAAACTCTTCTAAATACGCTTCAAGACCAGTAGAATCAGGTCTATGATATTCAGAGCTCCTTTCTTTTCGATAAATAACAACCAAATCTTCTACTTCAAAATTATTCACAAAACTAATTGATTGAGTAGCCACGAAAACCTGACAATATAAAGAAGCGGCTTTTATTAATCCAGCAACTGCATCAATAGCACTTGGATGTAATCCTAATTCTGGTTCATCTAAAAATAATACTGCCGGAAGATCTTTCGGATTTTGACCCAAGAGGCTTATTAAAGCTATAGCCCTAAGCATTCCATCAGATGCCTGCCCCGCATTAAATATTTTTTGTGTTCCTTTTTCTTTCCATCGCAATAGAATAGATCCAAACTCATCATATAATTCAAAATCATCAAAAAAAGGAAGCACCAATCTTATATATTTTACTATTCGTAGATAATAGGGCTTTTCATCATGCTGCAAACGATACAAGAAACTAGCTAAATTTTCTCCATTCTGTTTAAGCCAGCGATTATCAGAAGCTGGCCATTTTAAACGCATAGGAGCTGTATCACTGGTATTATGAAACTGGTATACAATTAATTTACGTAATAAATTCAAGATAGTAGTTGATGATTTATTTGTAGATTCTGGAAGTTTTGCTTCTAAATGACCAACGCCATAAGAACTCCAACCACGTTCTCCAGAAATAACATTAGATGAAAATCGAGATTTCTCTTCTCTAAAGACTAATCGGTCCGGCTTTGCAAACATCAAACTAAATGAGTATTCATTGATACCTGAAGAAGTTTCCAACACGATTTCTGCATCAATGCTTTTAGTAACATCAGCCCCATCATGTAAAATGTCGTTCGCTCCACCTAAGTAAGCAACATGTTCTTGTAATTTCCCATTAGAGTTTAACATCCAACTCAAAAATTTAAAAAAGGAAATAAAATTACTTTTACCTGCACCATTTGGGCCTATAAGAATATTAATAGGGTGGGGTTCAAAACCCTCAATAGATTTTATGCTTTTGTAACCCTTTATGCTAAATTTTTTTAATTTTATATCTGACATGAAATATTTTTTTTAGTCTTGTCCTTTATTAGTCAAATATAAACATTTTTTAATCAATAATACCCTAGAGACTAGCTCTAATATTATTCATTTTTCAAAATCCAAACCATCCTCTATATTTATGAGATAAGCCAAATTATTTCAGACCTAAATAAGAATCAGTCGAAAAAGTTGGGGATAGTCATTTCTCTCATTTCGACCGAAGCCGTCATTCCGAACGCCTATCCAAAAAAAAGTGTACATGATGCTAAAATGACAGGGGAAGAATTCGTACCTTAGTGTGCATGATCTACACAGTTTGGCCGTCCGTAGTTTAGTGTTTTTTACCTGTTTT
>JAHEYR010000059.1 GCA_023251485.1 Bacteroidales bacterium | reverse complement strand
TTCCCCAACATAACCTAGGAGGTGAGCCCCTGCAGCTTGTGGATACTTTCGAAGGGTACGCGATTGAATGAAGAATCCCTGAAACTTATAGAGCTTTTCTTCTATAAAGCCATACGTCTCCTTGGGTATCTGCTTTTCAAAGATGGAAGGTTGAAATGGAGAAAAGATTTTAGCCTTTTCCATTCGATGGTTAAACTCGTCATTTGTAATATCGAGCAGTTTGCATAACTCTGCTGTATCGATTCTCTTTACCTGATTGGGAACAACCATTAGGTCGTAGGTAGCTTCATTGATAACCAGTAATTTTTTGTTACGATCATAAATCAAACCACGGGCAGGATATTGTGTGATGTATCTAAAAACGTTGTTATTTGCTGATAATACGTAGCTTCTGTCTATAACCTGAAGATAAAATAGGCGCAAAACAAATATCACGCCTACTGCAATAAAGACGCCGTTTATGATAAATTGTCTGTCGGAATAAGCTCGTTTCATTAAATGCCAGAATCAACCAGCGGTATTTTTCTACCGGTGTGGCAAAGGTAGTTATTTTATACGAACTGAGTGATTAGGGTTTACGTGCTTTTTTATTTATTATGATATCAGGAGTGGTAACGGTATTGCTTTTGTGAAGCGCTCTGTCCTGAATAAAGATCTCATATTTAATGGTGTCGAAGGTTGACTTTGGATTATTAATATACAGGGTGTCGTATATCTCGCCTTTTATAGATTTGATCTTTCCCTGAGGGGTGAGATATGGAATTCTCCCATTAAATGACAGCGTATCAAGTTTTCCGGTTATTGAATTTGGACTTGTTATGATGACTTCTTCAAATTTTCCATTTTTCTTCTCAAAATATTTGATGAACAGATTATACTTATAGTTTCCGGTGTTTTGACTATTGATTAATCCTAAATCGCCATCTCCATCTGTATAGGATAAACCGATCACTCCCTGTTGATCAATTCCGGTTGAATCTGCAATTTTATCAAATGCAATCAAATCGATGTGGGGCTCAATAGGATACTTATCTTCTTTTGTACAGCCAAAAGCGATGATGAGGAATAAAAAAAGTGAGGTTAAACCTATTGTAGTAATAGTCGATTTCATTTGCCTAAAGGTTTTTCACTTAAAATAAGATGCCCATATTTTGTAAAAGGTTGCTTTCAAAGTTAAACAATAAATTGGCTTTAAATCAAGTGTCGGATTAAATTCATAAGAGATTATTAATCAGTTTTGAAGAGTAAAATAGATCCTTGTGATGATGGTGATAAACTGATAACAATCACGATTAATGCAATTATATTAATGCTTTATCTTGTAAAACGGTTGGCTAGAATAGCGCTTTTTTTGATATGGTGCACTTCGCCGGTCGTAGTATAGATTTCAGCATAAATGATATAAATGCCCCCACTTGCTTTCTTTCGATCATCTGTTAATCCATCCCATGTGAAGCTATTTCCTGTTGATAATAACACATTGGTTAATAATTTCCTTACGGGGCGACCATTACTATCGAAAATGATAAGTGTTAACAGGCATCCCTGCTTTTCCGGATTGCACCGGATAATCAGGTTATCATCAATTCCATCATTATCGGGTGAAAACATTTCGGGTTCCACGGTTAAAAGGGTTGGTGATGTGTTTTGAGAAACATGCTGTGAATTGATCTTACCGGGTGTTGAAAATCCGGCAGTTTCTGAGGCTGAATGCCAGTTGCTTTTCGATTCTGATGACACTTCTGTGTTGATTCGTTCAAGTGATACACCTGTGGTAGAACGAAGTAGTGGAAAGTGGAGTTCGTTATTAAATGCGGCTTTGTCAATATTCTGGTCTAATGAATCGGTTAGAAATAATATTCCTCCTTCGTTTGATAGGGTAGGAAATTTTTTTACTTCAACAACACAGGTATTTGAAAGCAAAGGAAACTGAGTCAGAAGCTGTTTTTTATCAGAAGTTAAAACGATATACTGATTTGGCGCGAATAGCATGCCGACATCTGATAGTGGTGTTTTTTGTTTTTTCGTTCCGAGGCCGGTATTCTCGACGGATAGATACATTTTATGCAGGTCGTAGAAATCAGAAGAGCGGTTATAGATCTCAATAAATTCTGCTTTATTGACTCCGGGATCGTACATGATTTCATTGATGATCGTACAATTAGGTTGAAGAGTTGAAGGCAAAGCAAAAGTGGATTGAACCGGAACTTTCAAGAGGTTTCCTGTACAATCTTTCATAACGGTGTTGATTGTTAATGTATAACGTGTTTTCCTCAACAAAGGCCTGCCCAGTTCAAGCGTGACGGATTGATATAATGGATCTGTATATATTGCATTTTTAGGATTGCTGATAAGCGGTTCAATCAAATAGACTGAGGGGTTCAGCAGTTGCGCACTGTCGATAGTTTCAGTGAATGAAAGTTTTACGTGTAGACTATCGATGGGATAGATATTTGTAATCTGAGGTGCTTCTTTATCGGGATGTGATATATTGACGGAGTTTATTTTGCCCGGAGTGCCTCCCGTCGGGTCTGTGGAAGAACAGAAGTTCTCTTCTTCACCACAAGGGTTTAATGGATCGAGCATCTCTAACGACCAACCCCCAGCCTTCTTGGTCGGGGTGGTGTGCCATGATGGATTGTAATTAACAGCGTGGATTATTTGTTTTAAGTTGTTTTTCAATGCGATAATAGCACCATCATTTGATAGAGAAAGGCTTTTTACAATCAGAATCTTGCCATAGTGAGCAAGTTTTGCCATATTGCTTTCGGCCACAATGATGCGATATTCATGTGCATTGATGATACTATCTGGAAGCGATAATTGACTTTTCCCGACCGTCAGGCTCCAATTATTTAGACGGATAGGAAAAGCCGTTCGGTTATAGAGTTCGAGATATTCTGCTTCAGGCAAGCCATTTGAGGGTGTGGGGTTGGCCATGATTTCAGTGATCAGGATATCGTTTGATTGTAGTTGATGAAAGACTAGCCGAATTTCTTTTTCGGATGTTTTGTTACCGGCTAAGTCTGACAAGCCCTGAATAATTAGACTAAAGGGTTGGTCTAAAGGAAAGGATTGGTCAAAATTAAGACGGATAATAGATGCTGTTCGTGTATCGGTTTCAACACTTTTGGGATGTATTCCATTACCCAGACTGAAGTTATTAATTTGAAGTGAAGCTGATTTCTCCAACGGTTCGTTATAGACAAGTTCTATCTGGTTATCTTCTGTTACTGTTGCGGTTGTCAACAACGGAGGGGTTGTGTCGGAGGCCAGGGGTAGGGCTGAAATGTCGTCAATATAAAATCCGGTACTGTTTGAAGCGGTATATTTACAGAGAATAGAAAGATACCCTGTAGGTAACAGGGTTGGGTCAATTGCAGTGGCTTCTAGTGAATAAACGGAACCACCTGTTGGGTCGGCAAGTATTTTCCAGTTGCCCTCTTTTGATCGTATGATCTTGATGCGGATTGAAAAAGCATTTGCAAGTAGACCAGAACTCCCTCTACAAATTTCTTTTGTCGAGGTGCCGTTTTTATAGAACAGCGTTATTGCATCCGAAGAACCTGCCTCTCCCAATTGAAGGTAGTAAGCTTTGTTTGCAAGTGCTGGATCTTGTTGGTCAGTTGCCAAATAAAAACGGAAATTATTATTGTCGGATGGCGAAAAGGTGAGTCGAACCCAGATTGACCACTCCATGGCATCCGTACTGATCAGTGGCGTGGAAATGTAGGAAGAACCAACACCTGTGGTTTTTAGATGAAGTTGTTGGTAAGCATTGACCTCAAAGTTTGTGATGGTGCCATTCCATGGTGGATTTGAAGTCAGATCTGAGTCGCTGAAGTCTTCTTTTATTTGTGCAGCTGCCTGAAAAGGAACACTAAAGATCGCACTGAAAACAATAAGTTGCAATAAAAAGAGAAAGTGATTGACTATTTGCTTACACATGTCCTCTAGGTTTAAGGTCAGGTTGTAAGGTTTTAAGCAGTCAAGGTGACCCATTTGTGTCATGTAAATTTACTTTAAAAAATTGATCAATTTGATTTTTTAAAGTAATCTCTTTAAAGGTCTTCTCTTTGTTGTATTTAAAAATTCATGACCTGTAAAAACAAACATGTTTGTTAAAATGTTAACTTATCAGTTAAAAAATGTAAATATCATTCAACTTATTTTCAGTCAATCTTAAATTGAGTATTTTTGCAGAACAAAATCTTAATTAATTCATAGCCATGAAAATTGCGGTTGTTGGCGCCACCGGGTTGGTAGGCAGCGAGATGATCAAAGTGCTCGAAGAGCAGCGGTATATTCCCCTCACTGAGATTACAGAATTTTATCCTGTAGCCTCGGCCAGATCAGTTGGAAAAGAGATAAAGTTTAACGGTAAGGCATATAAGGTAATCGGTTTGGAGGAGGCTATCGCGCTTCGTCCGGATGTTGCTATCTTCTCTGCCGGTGCCAGTACTTCTTTAGCATGGGCTCCAAAGTTTGCAGAAGTAGGGACTTTTGTAGTAGATAATTCTTCATGCTGGAGAATGGAAAAAAATGTTCCATTAATCGTTCCGGAAATCAATGCAAATATCCTGACAAAAAAGGATAAAATTATTGCAAATCCAAACTGCTCTACAATACAGTTGGTGATGGCATTGGCTCCACTACACAAGGCCTATAAAATTGACCGTTTAATTGTTTCAACCTACCAAAGTGTTACCGGAACAGGTGTAAAGGCTGTGAAACAGTTGAATGATGAACGTAAAGGTCTTGAAACGGAGAAGGCATATCCTTATACTATTGATATGAACTTGTTTCCTCATGGAGGATCTTTTCTTGAGAGTGGTTATACTACCGAGGAACAAAAACTGGTTGATGAAACCAGAAAGATTCTTGGTGACCAGTCTATTCGTATAACGGCTACCGTTGTTCGTGTTCCGGTTGTTGGAGGTCATTCTGAGACTGCAAATATTGAGTTTGAGAATGAGTTTGATTTAGCTGAAGCTCGTAAACTACTTGAAGAGATGCCAGGTGTAGTTGTGCAAGACGATCCTGCAACTAATCTTTATCCCATGCCATTATTCAGTCATGGAAAAGATGAAGTCTTTGTTGGCCGTTTGCGTCGTGATGAATCAAATCCCAAGACATTAAACTTGTGGGTTGTTGCAGATAATTTGCGCAAAGGTGCTGCAACCAATGCTGTTCAGATTGCTGCTTACCTGAAAAATAATAACCTGCTGTAATCTTCTCACGTGAAAATATACAGGAGTATAGCTGAGTTTCCCCGTTTGCAGCATTTGGTTGCGACGGTAGGTACGTTTGATGGTGTTCACCTTGGACATCGTGAAATTATTAAACGTCTGAATGCTGTTGCACATGAGGCAAACGGGAAAAGCTTACTCATTACTTTTGACCCCCATCCTCGTCATGTGGTTGACCCAACGGGAGATGAAGTCCGGTTGCTCACCCAAACCGAAGAGAAGATTTACCTGTTGAGAAAAACAGGGATAGATTATCTGCTCATTATTCCATTCGATCAAGCATTTGCTTCTTTAACTTTCGATCAGTTTGTGACCGATATCCTCGCCGGTTCGTTGGGTATCAAACATTTGATTGTTGGTTACGACCATGCATTTGGAAGAAACAGGGAAGGAAACTTCAACCGTCTTTTAGAATTAGGTAATGAATTAGGATTTACCTGTGAGCAGATTGATGAACGACGTGTGGATAATGAGATTATCAGCTCAACGCGTATCCGTTCCTATTTGGCTGATGGTGACGTTGAGCATGCTAATCATCTGCTTGGTCATCCCTTTTTTATCTTCGGTGAGGTCGTATTGGGCAATCGTCTGGGAAATAAGCTAGGTTTTCCCACCATTAATTTAGGTCATTTTGCAAAGCATAAATTAATTCCAGCCATGGGCGTCTATGCTTCAAGAATAGATCTTGATGGTGAAATATATTATGGAATGACAAATGTAGGCGTTCGCCCGACACTGGATGCGAGTGACTTAACGATAGAGACACATATCTTTGGTTTCGATCGTGATATATATGGTAAGCGTGTAGTCGTAACGTTTGTTGGTAGAATTAGAAACGAACAGAAATTTTCGGGACTGGATGCCTTAACTGCTCAGCTTGAAAAAGATAAGCAAACAGCGCTAAAGATGTTTGGATTTAAGTAAACAGATGACTTTTTCGTTCTCTATTTTCGTTTAACGGATAGACTTAATTCAGCAATCCCTTCAGTCGACATATAGGGTAATTGATTTATTATCGTTACTTTGACTTTTCCAGGTG
The DNA here is from genome assembly GCA_023251485.1 of Bacteroidales bacterium. GTDB lineage: Bacteria > Bacteroidota > Bacteroidia > Bacteroidales > Cfx3-03 > Cfx3-03. The sequence goes on along the minus strand of JAHEYR010000059.1, from coordinate 10,354 downwards.
CTTTAAACTTGTATCCATTACGAACGGAGAAGTCCATCTCCATTGCATCTTTTACTTTTTTTCCTAAAAATCGTCCCTCTTTATTTCTGACGTAGAAATCATGTTCTGAAACTCTTTTCTCACCGGAAGGATCTTCTAGCATAAAAGAGAGTTGAATTCTGTCGAATGGAAAGTTATCAAGGTATTTAACACCAATATTCATTTGATAAGTTGCTGCTGTGTCTTTAACCACGAATTCAAAAGATATATTTTGATTCCGTTGCCATGTTCTATCTGTAAACAGATGTTGTTGTTCTGTTACCTTTTTTGATCCGCAAGCGGTTAAAAAGATGATGGGCAAAAGGAGTCGCAAAAGTTTTTTCATTTCAATTGGCTTTATGTTAAAGAGAGAACACAAATCGGATCAGGAATTATTCAGAATAGATTCATGTTAATAATTCATTCTGATGGTGTTGTTTGTTGTTGAATAAACTTTCAAGATAAACAAGTGGCAATAATGATTGATGTGAACTATCTTTCAGCTAAATTTGGAACAAATTTAAACCATCTTCATTACTTTGGCAAAGCTATTAAAATTTTACGTAGTCTGGAAGGGACATCATCCCGGAATTTATAATGATTGGAAAGAGTGTGAACTTCAGATAAAAGGATACGAAGGGGCTGTCTATAAATCATTTCCTGATCGGGAGTCGGCTATCGAAGCACATAGAATGGGGGCTTCCGCTTTTTTTAAGAGCCAGCCAAAGAAAACAGGAAGCAATAATCTCCCCTCGGGCTCATCGGGTACCCCAATACTCAACAGTCTCAGTGTTGATGCAGCGTGTAGTGGTAATCCGGGTGCTTTGGAATATCGTGGCGTCTTTACGGGTAATAAGCAGGAGATTTTCAGGATAGGACCATTCCCTTACGGAACGAATAATATTGGTGAATTTCTTGCCATCGTCCATGGAATAGCACTGTTGAAAAAACAGGGTAGTACCATTCCTATCTACTCAGACTCTGTTAATGCGTTAAAGTGGGTTAAGACGAAGGATGTTAAAACAAAACTGCCTCGCAATCAAAGGACAGAACAGCTACATCAGCTGATCGATCGTGCCCTCGAATGGTTGCAAAACAATACCTATACCAATCCATTGCTAAAATGGGAAACCGATCGTTGGGGCGAGATTCCTGCTGACTTTGGTAGAAAGTAGTTGCTAATTTTTTCGATATCTTTTGACCGCCTCAATAATAATAGGTAGGATTTCGTGAGCATTGCCCACTATACCATAATCAGCCGATTGAAATATTGGCGCTTCAGGGTCTTTGTTTATTGCGATGATGATACGGGAAGAGCTAACACCAGCGAGATGTTGAATAGCTCCCGAGATACCAACAGCAATATATAGATTGGGTGCAATGACCTTTCCGGTTTGTCCGACATGTTCGTGATGTGGCCGCCAACCCTCATCCGATACCGGACGTGAGCAAGCTGTTGCTGCTCCTAAAAGAATAGCCAGTTCCTCAAGCGGTTTCCAGTTTTCGGGACCCTTCATTCCCCTTCCTCCTGCTACAACTATGGCTGCTTCGTTTAAAGAAAGGGCCTCCTTCTGGTGTTCTTTTTTCAAAACAGTAAAAGCAGTTTCATCAACAACGGATGACAAATAAGGATGAACTGTGAGGCTTGTAGGATTTTCAATGACTTCAAAGCTGTTTTGGGCAAGGCTCAACACCTTAATAGGTGATGATATCTCAACAGACCCAAATGTTTTGCCCGAGAAAAATTTATGATGTACGATAAAAGGATTTATCGAAACCGGCAATCCTGTTACTCCTGAAACATAACCTGCATTTAAGTGAGCAGCAATTCCTGCGGCAACTGTTTTTCCTTCCGGCGAACCTGTTGTGAGTATTAGAGATGCATTGGTCTCTTCTGCTAATTTAAGCGTAGCCCTGACAGCGGATCTGGGGTCGGTTGATGCTTCTATATCCTTCACATGCCAAAGTTTCTCTAGCCCAAATGCTGCTACATCTTGTAGTGATGACTCTTCTGCCTGACCAAAAGCCAAGCCGAATACTTTACCACTGTTTAGAGAAGATAGTTTTACAGCATACGAAATCAATTCGAAAGATGTTCTACGAATAGATCCTTCCTGTATTTCCGGGAGAATAAGAATATTCATAAAAGCTGATTTATAGTATGTTTGCTTCAGTGTGTAAAATAGTAACCAGTTCGTCTATGTTGTCGAGTGCAAATAATCTGCAGTTCTGGCGTGGCTTAGTCTTTTCAACCGATATCGTTTTCGTTTTGGAATGTGGTGTTTCATTACTGACAAGTTGGAGGTTTTTAGTTCGGGCGGTCATGATGCCTCTCATTGTTGCAATACGAGGAGTCAGGGCTATCCCTTTGTGAGCAATAGCAACACAGGGTTTATTTATTTTCACCGACTGTTGTAAGTTGTCAAAAGTACACAATGCTAAGAAAGATTCTTTGGCATAATATAATCCCGCTACACCAGGAAGCAGAGGAAGGTCAAGTAATTCGGCTAACATGGGGCCTACTGCAGAACCGTTATAATCGCTTGATTCATTCCCGCATATGATTAAATCAAAGGCAGATTTTGCAATTTCAGAAGCAAGAAGCTTTGCTGTTTGTAATGAGTCAGTAGGATGTGAGTCGATCCGTATTGCTGAATCAGCTCCCATAGCTAATGCTTTACGCAAAACTGTTTCGTTTTCTTTGGGCCCAACATGAACAACTACCACTTCGGTGATTGCTCCTTTACTTTCGTCTTTTAATTCAATAGAGCGGGTAAGTGCCAGTTCGTCCCATGGATTAATAACCCATTGAATTCCACTTAGATCAATTGCCTGATGATCTGGAGTGACTTTTATCCGGGTTGTAGAATCAGGAACTATGTTTATGCAAACTATAATTTTCATTCGTAACCATTTGATTTTAAGGGTGACTTTCTCGCTTTAAAATCGATAACTCTTCATTATCTCCTAAAAGTTTATATTTTCATCCTTTTCTTAAACATGTTTCTTTATCTAATGTTTACAAGCTGTTAACTTTAAACAAAAAAAGACGGTCATACTGCCGTCTTCTTTAAAAGGATATTTTAGAACTTATTGTTAATTAGGGGGTTAATTGTAGAGCCCCTTTACTGTTGGTTTTCCTGCAACAAACGTCTTTAGATAGAATGGCTCAAAGTAAGCAAGATCTTCAAACTCTTCATTCTTTAAGCGTTCGAGAGCCGGTAGAATAAGATGGGCAGCCGAAGTGGAGAAATGATCGAGTATTGAAATGTTTTTGTTGTCCTGAAAGAGTTCCTTCAATTTTGGAGCTCCATCCCCAAATAATAGAATGGGGTTTGATGATTTATTATCGAAGGAAGTAGCATCAATGATTTCTGCTGAAGTGATTGTTTGGCGTTGTCCTTTTGCATCAAAGATTGCCATGTAAACCTCCATTCTTCTTGCATCAATCATGGGAACCAACAAAGCTTTTTCGTTTCCTTTGGTCTGAGCAATCTGCGTGGATTGATAAGAGGCCATTCCTTCGAGGGTTTCCACAGCGATGAGTGGTTTATCTAAAGAGAAGCACAATCCTTTTGCTGTAGACACCCCGATGCGCAAGCCGGTATACGACCCCGGACCTTTGCTGACAACAATCGCATCCAATTCATTTAATTGGTAACCACTCTCTTTCATTACCTCTTCAACGAAAATGGTAATTAATGCTGAATGAGAGTTGTGTTCTTTGCTTTCGCGTAAAGCAATAATCTCATCATCTTTTGCAAGAGCAACCGAACATACCTGAGTGGCTGTTTCAAGACAGAGTATCAGTGACATAAAATAGATTTTAAGAGAAAAGCCTGCCAAAGAATGTGTCTTTAGCAGGCTTTGCAAAAATAATTAAAATAACCGCTTATTCTTTAGAGTCGTAAAGTTTTGATTTATCGACCTTTGTTACCTTGTCGCCATCTTTAAGCTTCTTGGTGACAACTTTATAAGGGGCCGAGATAACTTCGTCTTTTTCTTTCAAACCACTTAAGATTTGAATGTTTGTGTTATCCTGAACACCAGTTTTAACCTTTGTCAGTTTAGCTATACCATTGACATAAACAAATACGATTTCTTGTGTAGGTTCATCTACCTTCTTAACATCGTTTTGATCTGCGTTCTTTTCCTTTTCTTTGTTTGCAGCGGCTGCTATTTTCAACTTAGCACTATCGGCTCTTGTAGTAACAGCCTGAATAGGAATAGTAAGAACATTGGCAACACGTTTTGTTCTGATTTCAACATTAGCTGACATACCAGGACGGAAAGGACTATAGTTTGGTCTGTCTTTAGGAATAAGATCAGTGTATGATTCTTTAAGGATTCTGACTTTTACATCAAAATTAGTAACTTGATCTGCTGTCAGACCGGTTGAAGTTGCTGATGTAGCTATTTCTGTCACTAACCCTTTAAATTTGCGGTTAAGATAAGAGTCAACTTCAATCAATGCAGTATCGCCTAATTTTACACGAACGATATCATTTTCGTTAACACTAACATTAACACGCATCAGGTCGAGATTCGCAATTCGTAATACTTCGGTTCCTGCAGAGAACTGAGAAGCTCCGGCAACTCTTTCACCTTTTTCAACGTTTAATTTAGATATGATACCATCGACAGGTGCGAAAAGAGTTGTTTTGGTGAAGTTTTCATTTGCTTCTTTTACGCTGGCAGCAGCACTACCAACTCCATATTCAGAGGCTTTTACATTTTCTTCACCAGCAGTAACTTCAGATTTCGCAGTTTCAAAATTTGATACAGCCTGATCATACTCAGCTGATGATATCGTTTTTTGTTCCCATAGTTTCTTTGAACGATCAAAAGAATTCTTTGCATTGAGGAACTGTGCTTTTACCTGTGCAAGACGTGCTTTTGCATTGGCCAGATTTGCTTTCTGCGAATTTAATGCAGCAACTACTCTGTCTAATGAAGAACGGTATAGTTCAGGATTGATTTTAGCTAATACTTGTCCTTTTTTTACAATATCACCCTCTTTTACTAAGAGCTCAATGATTTCACCAGATACGTCAGGGCTGACTTTAACTTCGGTTTCAGGCTGAATTTTTCCATTTGCAGAAACAGTTTCGATGATGCTTCGTTTTGCAACAAGCTCTGTTGCGACTTTTGTTTCGGTAGATCCTCCAATCTTACCGTTGATTTTTAGTATGACAAGGATTACGAGAATTAGTGCTATTCCTGCTCCTATTATCCAAAATAGTTTTTTATTCTTTTTCATTGTGCTTGCGGTTTGTCGGTGTAATGTGAAATTCTGACCTTGATATTTGATTAACCAAAGGTCAGAATTTCATTCGTTTAAAACAACTGTTTTTAAATATTATTGAATTTTAAGCGAAATAGGTTTTCCCATATAAAAATCGAGTATCGTTGTACGGAATAAATAATCAAATTTTGCTTGTAGTAAAGTCGATTCTGCTGCACTTAGTTCCTTCTTGGCGGTGTTATAATCAACGCTACTCAATAAACCAACATTAAAACGTTGTTCGGAATAATGGAATGATTCTTTAGTTGAACTTACTGTCTTTTCAGCCGATTGATATTTGTTTAATGCTGCTTTTGAATCAGCATAAGCTTGTTCAATAGTTTTGTTGAGCTGTTGTTTTGCCAGTTGAAGATCGTATTTAGAATTTTCAATATTCAGTTTGGATTTCTTTACATTATTTTGTCCCTGATAATTACTAAAAATAGGGATGCTCATGTAAACACCAAACGATTTCTGAATATTACTATTGATCTGGTCATTCCATTTGTAATCTTTATAAGTATAATCCGCTGACATTGAATATACCGGAACATTTCCTGGTTTGGTATAACCAATTGTAACTTCTTTTGGGATGACCTGATCTATTGTTTGAAGTTTAGTAGAGAAACCTGCATTTAATGATCCACTTAACATTATGCTTGGCATTAATGAAGCGTAACTTCTTTTTAGTGTAAGTTCAGCAGATTTCACTCTAAGATCGGCACTCTTTATTGAAGGCTGTAATGCTAATGCTGTTTCGTAGATGCTATTTGGCGTAGCTTGTAAAGAGGTTTGATTTAGCATAGTTAGTTTTGGGGCTTCTATGATAAATCTATCTTCGTTTGTAATATCCATTAGTTGATAGAGTGAAAGATAACCAAGGTCCAGGTTGTTTTTTGCCTGTACTACCTGATACTCTTCAGAAGCAGCCTGTGCTTGAATATTCAATAAATCGCCCTGAGCTTTTGTTCCGGCATCAACCATTTTTTGCATTCTATCTACTTGCTGGTTGGTGACATCAAGCTGTGCCTTAGCGTTATTTAAAAGTTCCTGATAAAACAGAATCTGAAGATATGTTGAAGCAATATTCAGTGAGATATCGTCCATTAATTTATCCTGATCATACTTTGAAGCCTGACGATTAATCATACTTTGTTTGATGGCATTTAATTTTTGGAAGCCATTAAATATGGTAATACTACCATTTAAAGATCCGGAATACGAACCACCATCATAAAACTGGTTGGTAAACTGATTTACAGTTTTAAAACTTTTTGAATAGCCCGTATTTCCATTTACACTAGGCAAAAGATTCAACTTTGACTGCTCTAAATCAATGTCAGCTGATTTCGTTGTAAGCATCTGTTTCTTTACCTGAATATTATGGCTTAATGCATAATCAATGCATTTTTCAAGGCTCCAAACTTTGTCTTGAGCTTGCGTGAAGCTTGCAAACAGCAAGGCAATAATCAATAATGCCGATTTTCTCATCTGTTTTTAGTTTTTTGTGTAGTATTGGTATTGCGTGATAATGATGCTGAATTTTTTTAATTTGTTGATAAAGTAAGGGCTTTCAATTTATCAATCAAATATAGATAAAATCGAAATAACCAGAACATACAATTCTTCCGATTTGTGTTTTTTGACGCTTGAAACGACAAAAGGTTACATTCAACTGTAAAATGATCCATTTAAGAAACTTTTATTTCCGGTAAAATGAATTGTCTCTTTATTTTTGTGTGATATTTTCAGGCAGCTTTGTCATATTAATATTTTTATTGAGATGAATCGGATATATAAAATTTTGATCTTTTTACTTATTCTGGTTCCTTCATCTATTTTTGCTCAGAAAACAGATTCAATTAAAGGTGTCCGACCCAAGGTGGGGCTTGTTTTAAGTGGGGGAGGTGCTAAAGGATTTGCACAGATAGGGGTTATCAAGGTACTTGAGGAAGCAGGTATTCGCCCTGATTTTGTTGGCGGTACTTCGATGGGGAGTATCATTGGCGGATTATATGCACTGGGATACGACTCTGAATCCATGAAACGGTTGATTGCAAAAATAAATTGGGATGAGTTGTTAAATGATAAAGTTTTACGACGCGATTTGTCTATTGAAGAGAAGAGTGAAGATGGGCGATATATATTTTCCTTCCCATTTCGTAAATCACATTTTGAAATGCCTGCCGGATTGCGTTCGGGACAGAATATCTCAAATTTATTATCAAAGCTGACAAGTCCTGCATATCCTATTTCCAGATTCGATCAGTTACCCATTCCATTTTATTGTATGGCAGCCGATATTGAACAAGGTCAACCTGTCCTCTTAAATAGTGGCTATCTGGCTGATGCCATGCGGGCGAGTATGTCGATTCCTACATTGTTTACGCCTATCGTTATTGATAATAGAATGCTTGTGGATGGCGGACTCTTTGACAATTACCCTGCAGAGATCATGAAGAAGCAAGGGGCGGATATTATCATCGGTGTAGACGTTCAACGAACCCTGTTTACTAAAAGAGAGCTGCGGTCTATCAAACACGTTGTAGAACAGATGGGAAACTTTTTACGGAATCAGGCAACGTTGGATAGTAGAAAAATCACAGATTATCTGATCTTACCAGAGGTCACACATTATTCTATCACCGATTTTGATAAGGCTGATTCAATCATTGAAGCTGGTGAACGTGCTACACGAAAGATATTGCCTGCCCTGCGAAGATTGGTCGACTCCCTTAATGTGATAGGACCGGCTCCAAAGAAAATCCCTCCGGCAGTATTACCCGATCAGTTAATCGTTAGGGAAATAAAATATGAAGGATTAATAAAAGTGCCTGAGCGTGATGTGCAGAATCGGTTGGAAATCTATGTTGGAGATACCGTTTCTATTGAGGAAATCTCCAGAGGCATCGATCGTACGTATGCTAGTCAGTATTTCGATAATGTCACTTATAAACTCGAGCCCAAAGACGATGGCATCTGTTTGATAATGAGATTGATTGAGAAGGATTATGGTTTGGTACGGATGGGTATTCATTATGATAATGATTTTGAAGCTTCCCTCTTATTCAATGCCGATTTTAGAAATGTACTTATCAATGGATCGAAACTCTCAGTCGATCTTGGATTAGGGCAAAATCCTCGTTTTTCCTTTCTATACTATCTTAATAATGGTCGCTGGCCAAATTTGGGAACATCTATCAAGACGAATACGCTTGATGTTTATAATTATGATCAGGATGGAAACAAGACCGCAAGTTATCGTTATTCTGAAATGCTTGTCGATCTGTTTGCTGAATCGATCATTAGCAATTCAATGGCATTTGGTGTTGGAGCTCAATTTGAGATGTCTTCGCTTCGAAAAGCTATTTCGCCGATTCAATTAGGAAATATTGAACAAGCTTTCTTTAACCTTTATGCTTATTACAAAGTAGATACCTATGATAGGGCATTTTTCCCACGTAAAGGTGGTTCGCTTTGGATAGAAGGTAAGTTAGTAAATGGTATCAACAAAGCGGTAGTAGATTATGATGCCGCTACGCTCATAACCTTGAAATATCGTAATGCCTTTAAAATAAATCGCAGTTTGTCGATCATTCCTTCCGTGAATATTGGGACAGCAATAGCCGATTCACTTCCATTTCAACATCGCTATTATATTGGAGGTGCTAACTATGGAGGTAACAGCCAGCTATTTCCATTTATGGGCATGAATTTAATGCAACATTCAGATTACTCAGCATTAGCATTGGGATGCGATTTACAATACGAATTTCATCGAAATCATTTTCTGATATTCAAATACAGCATAGGAAGAACCGCACGGAAAGCTGAAACGTTGCTTAATTTAAGTAATGCATATCAGGGTATTGGAGTGACATACGGATACAATAGCCCTATTGGACCTATCGAACTTTCTTTGATGGTTTCTAATAATACGAAGAAAGTACTATCGTTTATAAACCTGGGTTATTCGTTTTAAGGTTAGATGTTTGCAACAAGCTTAAAGCCAATGCCATGTACATTGATTAACTCAACAGTTTCATCCTCTTTCAGATATTTTCTGAGTTTAGCAATATAAACATCCATACTACGTGCATTAAAGTATGAATCGTCACTCCAGATATGTTTAAGGGCAATGCTTCTGTCCAGCACATTGTTTAAATTTTCGGCGAGCATTTTAAGCAGTTCTGACTCTTTAGCTGTTAGTTTGTGCTCAATACTGTCGAAAGTAAGAATATGGCGGTTGTAATTAAAGGTATAGCGACCAATTCTATACATATTGGCTACAGCGGGAGGTGCCTCGTTTTGTTGTGCTCTTCTGATAATGGCATTAATTCTGACCAAAAGTTCTTCCATGCTGAAAGGCTTGGTCAAATAATCGTCACCACCTATTTCAAATCCTTTTAATTTGTCCTCTTGCAAAGATTTCGCAGTGAGAAAAAGGATAGGTGTTTTCTTGTCTGATATTCTAATTTCGCGTGCAAGGGTAAATCCATCCTTTATTGGCATCATCACATCCAGAATGCAGAAGTCGTATTTTTCCTTTTGAAAGGCATCATAAGCTTCCTGTCCGTTTATAAACAAACGGGTTTCGAAACCTTTTGCTTCAAGATATGCTCTAAGGATGTTACCAAGATTACGGTCGTCTTCGGCCAGTAAAATTTTTAATTTATTCATCTCCTCCATATGCAGTAAAATTAGTCAGTCAAAGTTAATATAAAAATTAGTCGTTTTCAATTTCCAAAAGGAAGGAATATTTTGAACTTCGATCCTTTATTCAGTTCACTCTCCAGCGTTATTTTTCCGCCATGTTTTTCAACCATAAACTTGACGTAGCTCAGTCCCAGACCGAACCCTTTCACATCGTGAATATCACCGGTAGGTACCCTATATAGTTTTTCAAAGATTTTTTTCTGATGGTTTTTACTAATCCCCAGCCCATTATCCGCAATCGTAATTACAATTCCGCCTTTAATATTTTCAGTTGTAACAGATATTTGTGGTTTACGGGGTGTGTATTTATTCGCATTGTCGAGCAGATTATAAATA
>JAHEYR010000058.1 GCA_023251485.1 Bacteroidales bacterium | reverse complement strand
AAGATCATCCATTAAGGCCCCATTGATGGGAATCCAATCAGATTGCGTATACTTGACAACCCAATAACTACTGGATTTGTATGACTCGTAGAGGTTAAACTCCGCGTTATAAATACAATCCTTTACACTTCCTATACTCAGATAGAGCTGAAAATGTGTTGCTTTCGCAGGAGCCTTGATATGCATTTTGGGGTAGAGACCCCTCAGTACAAGCTTTACCGTATTTTTTTCGCCTGTATCCTCAATGATATACGGACAGCGCATAATTTCCGCTAACGGCATGTAATAGTGATATGATTCTAACTGATAGAGCATCTCTTTGTAGCGCGATAAATAGATATTGCGTTTACCGTCAGGAGACTCCGTATCCATCTTCGCAATACTATGCATCACACTCACCATCTTCGGATGAAGATGACGATTAACGATTGTCAAAGACCAGTCGCCTAAAGCACCTCTGATTTCTTTGGCCAACTTGCTTTTACCCGCAAATTCAAAGCGACTTCTTCGTGATCCTGCAAAAACAGGACTATTGTCAAGTATTGTTTTGGGAACAACACCTTTTGTTGCAGCAACGATTCCTTCTGTTCCCTCCATAGGATAGTGGCGAATACCACCGAGTGTGCCGATGTACCTAATGTTTCCGTATTCTTTAGCCATTTTGTTTTGAGTTAAGTGAATCTTTAATATCTAGATTGTAAAATTACTAGTAAATATTTAAATAAGTAAATATAATATGAAATATATTTATTATATTTGTTGTAATAATTATGCATCTATAAATATTGATAAATACGTATTTAAAATACAAAATAAAAGTCGTTATTTTACCCTACGTACCCTACGTTTTAGATTTGTTCCGGATCATATTTTCGTCTAAAATGGATCAAATAGATTTCTAAACTTCCTTAAAAATATCATCCACGAAACTTCAACTAATTTCCGACAAGGTTTCTATGCAGATGTGAAATCGCTCATCCCTCACTCATAAAAGGAAGGGTTTGTCCATAGTTTGTCCATACTTAGTCCATAGTTTCTCCATACTTAGTCCATACTCATAAGATATGGAGGAACTATGGACAAACTTTCGACAAAGGCTCGACAAAGTTTTGAGAAAATCTTCTTTATAGGAGAGACGTATGAGTGATTTCTCATCTGTATGGAAGTGGAATCTTGTTTTTATTGAAATCGGTTTGAGAAAAATCGCTTGTGAGATGTTTTTATTTCTTGAAGCAATTTAGGCGTTTGGGATTTAAGGAAGCAGTCATTTGTTTAAATAAACCGGCTTCATTTCTGAGATAAATGTCTCGTTTTTTTATTCAAAATTGATGAACAAAAGTACGATACTTTGTATGAAAATATACCAGATCGGGTGTTAATTTTTTAATAATAATGAAGTCAGGATAAATAGTTTTTTATCAGTTTTATTGATTGCAAATAATAAAGTGATAAGTTTGCCTGAAGTTATTTGTCAATTTAATTTCATTAAATAAAGCTTTTATGAATTCAACACTGATGTTAGGTTCTGGCGTTGTAACGCTTGCATTGATATTCTACTCCATTGCGGTTATTACGGAACAAAAGAAGCACTTAGTTGCTCCCATCGTCCTAATCTTTATCACACTGGGTCTATTTTCAGATATCCTTTCCACGCTTTTGATGATTATAGGATCTAATTATAAATTCGTCTCTTTTCACGGGATTCTTGGATATTCCGCACTCGCGGGCATGCTTATCGATACTATCCTGATTTGGAAGATGAAATTAAGAAAGCAGCCAATAGTCTCTTCCAAGCTGCATATTTATACCCGGATAGCCTATATATGGTGGGTTGTTGCTTATATTTCCGGAAGTGTAATCGGGATGATGCATTTATACTAGAAAACAATATTGTACGGATAACATGTATATCATTCTTCAGAGGCTTCATTTAATTTTGTAATTGGCTTTTTATTAGTGTTTTACCACTCCGTTCATTCAGGTTTTATGTCTCTGTAGATTAGATGATTTGTATCTTTCAACGTATATTCCTGGGGGGACCGGAAAAGGTCGTTCTATATAGATTTATTGGTATTGATGTTATTTAAACTGATTCTGAATTTTAATTGAAGCTATTACCTTTTGCCTTTTTGAGGATTAATAGATAGCGTGGTTGTAATAATGATTTGTGAGGCGTTTATTTTAATTAATAGCCAGTTGAACACTGAAAAAGGAATAGAATTGGGCTAACTAAACAAAGTCGCATCTACAAAATCAACCAATATTGACATCTTAGTTATCCTCATCTAGTTCCGACCAGTAATATGCTGAAAAAGTGGACTGTTGAGACTCCAATACTCTGAATTGAACTAGAATCTTTACAAGAAATAGAAATGCCAGTTATAACATATCCTACTAATCTGCAACCTATTGAGTTATCACTTCGGGGCAGCTCATCAGCCAAATAGGCGAAAAACCATTAAACCGCAAAACAAAAGTAAAGTTTTTACTGCTTTTTGAAGGATAAAAGCAGATAGCAAAATGAAAAGAGGACCTTTAGAGAAGAGCCTATCTTAAATAAGTATATTGGTATTGGTTAAAAAATAGTTGGAATTATGCAAGCCAAACCAATAAATGCAAGATTGCTAGATGGATCTGGAGAGCAAGAATTGGTTATGCTAGAATGGATGAACGAGCGTTACTGAGTGTTAGTATATGCGTTCGACTCGCTTTCGGATCAGCTTGCAGAAATTTTGCAATGTATAGAAATAAATAGGTCGTGAAGTGAGCATAATGTCTACAACGCTTGATTAAACACGGTTCAGGCAATAGAACAACAAAGAATATCAAATCTTTTTTTTGTAGCATTGCTCTATTCTTGCAAATCTCAGACATTCGAAAAGAATGACGATAATATAAAGACTAGGTTTGTTTAGAAATTAATTATGTATATGTCTTATAATAAACTATATATCTCTTCCCACGGTCCCCTGCAACATAATTATCTGCTGGGGCAGTAATCAATCAGATTTTGTTTGAATACAAAGGAGAAAGCTGTAATGCTTTTATAATTATTCAAATCAATTAACCTATTGCTGCGATGAACTTTATTGACAAAAAGCATAAGTTGGATTACCTGATAGCGTTAATTACCAACGAACATACCGGAAGTGCCGATGAATTAAGTAAAAATATCTGCGTATCGAAACCCACACTTATGCGATATCTTTCAGATTTGCGCAAATTAGATAATAATATAGGGTATTGTAGATATCGTAGAAGCTATTATTTTATTAAAAAGTGATACAAAAAAAATAATCACTATTTTGAAAAATGATAATACAATATCAGATTTTGATATTGTGTGTAATATATATTTGTTTTCAATTGAGGAGCTGGACTGCCGGCTCAATTATGTTTTTAGAAAATTAGAGACATGAGAAATAAAGCACCACCAAGATTGAAAACGTCTTTTAGTTCATAAAGTTGAATTAAAAAAGGGGAGTCTGTACCCATAAACGAGGTCCATTCCGAAAAACCTTACGAGTAGGAACATTTAAAAAATTAAATATCATGGAAGGTAAAGAAAATGCCAGCTCTAGTGCGTTTATTCATATTCAGGTAACAGTGGATACTGATAAACTGTTGAGTCTATACAAAGGTCGATTAAGTCAAGATCAAAATAGCCCTACAATGGTTAATGAGAGTCTAATATACGCGGTTGTTTCTACTAATGCAGCGATTCAAGGGCAGGGCTCCAGTGCTCTCAGATTTCAGGCTATTAGAGATGATAAAGTACGCGTTTATGGCACGTCAGAATATGGTAATATGGATAATCCTATTCTGGTTTATAAAATTGCAAGATTGAGCGGTACTGAAATCTTGAAAGATTTTGCATCTAATAAAACCGAGAAGATGGCTGTTCAGCCTTGCACTAGAACGTCCTCCGATCCGAAGGAAAAAGTCCTGCCTCCCGTATTCAAGAATATGGATTTCTGGTATTATGAAGCAAATGTTTCGGACAAAGGGGATGAAAATTTCACTTTTTGGTTCGCAATATACGAACGGCTAAGAACTCAGGCAAATCCTGTCTTGGTTGGCTACTTCAAATGGGATCCAGCTATTCATGTTGATTTCTAAACGATTATCCATGACGATCAAGATGGCTAATTTGGGAATAAACAGCTTATTAAAAAAGCGGTTGAATATTCAACCGCTTTTTATAAGTTCAGCACTTTCTTGAAATTTACCTATATCATTAATTTAAGAACATTGTTTCAAGTAAAATAATGGAAATGGAAACAGAAAGTGATTTAATCAATAAAATTTATGTTCAGCTTACGGTTGATACAGATAGATTAGTTGATGCATGCATTAACGGAAAAATTCATATAAGCAAGGATGCTGATACCCCCTCTGTTATTGATCGATTTTATGTGCTTGCCATTGCTTCTAATGGCGCTTTAATCAAAGACAAAACACATAAAGTTATAAGTCTCAGAGCAAACGTTGGTAATTATATTCAATTTCATGGCGTCTCTGAATATAATAATATGGATAATCCCATATTGATTTATGCTGTCGATAAATATAGCGGTAATGACGTGCTTGGCGACTTTGTGTCGAGAAAATTAATACTTCCCGCACTAGAACCTGGCAAAGATGTCCTTCCTCCAATATTCGCAGATATGGATTTCTGGTATTTAGGAGCGATCGCCGTACACAAAGGCACAGGCATTTTTAATATAAAGTTTGCATTGTATCAACGAGATAGGAAACAAGAAGATCCAATATTATATGGCTTTTTTTGTTGGCAACTGAAAATTGTTGTAAGAGGAATTGTAAAATAAACTAATATTGTTGTTTATCATGACTTGTCCTCCTCCGGATATATTATGACAGACAAAACCCATATAGAATCCGTCGGGCAATCAGCAAAAACACTGATAGCATGTGGTGATGATTTTGCCCTGATGAAGCAAGCTGTTGATGAATTGTATCGGGTATTTAGCGGCATAACAGGGGTTCGAGTCGACCAATTAGGAGCGGACAAAGATATTATGCTTCCATCGGGTAAAGCTATTTCTACTGCTGCGGCAGCACATTGCTTGCTGGAGATGAAGCGAACAGCCGTGTTTCTACGCGGAATAGACAAAGCTATACGTCAGCAATTATCAGCAAACCCACAAAAAACACTACACTTACTTTATGCCGGCACGGGACCTTATGGTACGCTTATTATTCCACTTCTGTTATTATACAAACCTCAAGAGCTTATTGTCGATTTACTGGATATTAATAGTGTATCGTTAGTTGCTTTGCAGAAAGTTATAGATACATTAGCACTGAACGATTATATCGGAGAAGTATATTGTACTGATGCTACCAGATTTATTATACCCCGGCATTATGATATTGCCATTTCAGAAACCATGCTTGCCTGCCTGAAAAGCGAACCTCAGGTTGCTATTATGCAAAACCTGATACCGCAACTGGCCGAAGATTGCATTTTTATTCCTGAAGAAATTTCGATTGACGCATGTCTTACTAATCCGAAAATGGAAATGGAGCGGTTGCTATATTATGAGAACGAATCGCCTCCCTTCGAACGGAGGTTACTAGGAAATGTCTTTGTAATAAGTAAGCATAAGCTAGATGACATCAAATCCCGGAAGACTTTTTCAATACCTGATGATGCGATTGTTTTTCCGGTTTTAAATCTCTTTACCACCGTAAAGGTTTTTGATAACGAAATATTGACCGACAATGATTCGAGTATTACATTGCCTAAACGGTTCTATGATTTCAGGAGACAGAGTGCCAACGAAGTTGTGTTCTGGTACGTGCAGGGTGAAAAACCGAGAATTGAAAGTGGTATAGTTCAACCAACATTCTAAAGGCTGATGAAACGACAGAAATCCTTATAGAGGTTATCGCTTTGTTCAAAAGGATATCGACAATAAGTATAGAAATTGTGATAATTGTGAAGAAAATGGAATGTGTATATAGCTTTTTAGTTAAATTAGCAGGGATTTTAAAAATGTAACCATAGATGTGAAAAGGCTATGTAAAATTTAAATAGAACTAATGATTCATGCCTTTTTCGAATGCATTGATAAACTCCCCAAGCATGTTATTATCAGATCTGTTACTAGAAAAGAGTTTAAAAGCAAAATGAAACTAATGTAAATTATTAGATTAATTATAAAATATCAGTTCAAACTCAATAAATCCCTTAATGAAGTAACATGTTAAAACGAACTACATGAAAACTACTCACTTCTCAGCATGGGTATTAACTTTGCTCTTCGTTTTTGTTGTTGGCACAAGCCAAGGGCAACAAATCTACAATCCCCAATCGCCAGTCCCATTCGATCCTGCTTATAAAACAGGCGTTTTGGGAAATAGCATCAGATACATTCTACGGGGAGACTTGTCTGATAAGAAAGCTTATTTCTATGCTTTCTACAACGTCGGGGCAATTCAGGAAGAACAAAAAGAGTATGGGATAGCACATCTTTTGGAACACCTCTGTTTTCGCGGCAAAAGTAATTATCTGGATTATTTTAAGGCCAAAGGAATGGATATGGGCGAGTATATAAATGCCGGTACCGGATTGGAAAGGACAGCTTACGAAATTTTTCAAGTCCCTATGCAAAACGAAGGTGTACTCGATACTACATTCCTTTTTTTAAGAGACCTATCTTTTACATTAAATGTAAAACCCGAGGAACTTGAGAAAGAACGTAAAATCGTTCTCGAGGAATGGAGATTAAAGCAGAATGCAAATGAAAGAATGAGTTCTAAAACCGAAGCGCTGGCATTAAAAGGTTCAAAATATTCAAGATCCTCTGTAATAGGTGATACCACGGTGATCAACCACTGTACAGTTAATGATGTGAAGACCTTCTTTAATAAATGGTACAGGCCGGATCATCTGACTATTATTGTTCTCGGGGATTTTGATACTAATAAAATGGAGGCAAAAGTAAAACAGTTTTTCGGCCCGATACCCAAAGCTGAAGGGAAATCACCCAGAATTGCTTATTCCATACCCGATAACAAGGAACCTATTATCAATATTGCAGTTGATCCTGAAGCAAGTTCGGGCGAAATCGAAATCCATTATAAACATAACCGATTCACAGTATATAATCAGGAGCGGCTCAGAACGGAATATATTGATAGGATGATAGATAATATGTTTCAAGCGCGTCTCGACAAAATGATTGGGAGTTCTAATCCTCCGTTTACAAAAGCCAGAGCCTCGTATGGAAGCAATTACTTTCATACTCCAAGTTATGACGAATATTCTTGTGAAGTAACAGCCAATGAAGATATTAGAGCCGCATTTAAATCAATATTAATCGAGAACGAGCGAATAAGAAAGTATGGTTTTACTGGTTCTGAATTACAAAACACAAAAAAAATATGGTTTAAAAGTAATGGACCTAATCAAAAAGAAATCAAATTTCCTTATAGCGAATATTTTGTTCTATGCTACTACTCTATTTTAAAAGGTACAACGATCCCTTCCTTTAACTTCCGAAGAAATTTTGTAAATAAAGTATTACCAACCATAACACTTGATGAGGTGAATAATCGATTCAAGGCCTACACTTCAAAAATTCAACCTGTTATTTCCATAGCTTGTCCCTCAAAGGATAAGACAAATATCCCAACAGTTGTTGAGGTTAAAAGCATACTGGCTTCGATTCCTTCACAGGAAATAGAGCCTTATCTTAATAATGTTACAACCGGTAAGTTATTTGATAAAAAAGTAAAGCCGGGAGTTGTAACCAAAGAAACTACAAATAATGAGATGGGAACTACCGAGTGGCTTCTGTCGAATGGGATGCGGGTAGTTATCAAACCAACAGACTTTAAGGTCGATGAAATTCAATTTAAAGGTTCAAGTAAAGATACGTTGAAAATAAAAGATGCATATAAGTCTACTGCAGTTTATGGGGGGCGGTCACTTAAAAATATGGGAGTTGATAAATTTTCATCAAACGAATTGAAACAAATGCTTGCGGGAAAAAATGTTTCGGTGGAGCCTGTTCTTTCCGGATTAATGTCTGGCATTTCTGGAAACACATCAATTAAAGACTTTGAAACTGCTTTGCAATTAATCAATTTATATTATTCAAATCAGCGTTGGGATGAAAATGTTCTAACACGTGAGGTACAGTCTGCTAAATCATATAGAATCGAAAACTCTTCTTTAACAGCATTTAATGATACGATTCAAAAATATTGGACCGTTGACAAGAAAAGTCAGGTTTCTTATAATTTGGATGATATTACGTTAGAAAAATTAAAAAAGATTCATAAATATGTTTTTAAGAATCCCACATCCTTTACTTTCATTTTCTCGGGTAGTTTAAAACCTGAAAAAGCAAAGCCACTTATTGAAAAATATCTGGGTTCACTCGTTGCGGTAAAGGATAGTATAAACAAATATGAAGTCATTGATAGTATTAAAGCTAAAAAGCAGTCAAAAGAAAAAAATAGATGGTGGAAAACCGGAAGAAGAAGTTGTGTTTTTAGCCACCCAATGCAAACGCCAAGTGCCTCTGTCTATATTTGTTATCAAGGTGAAATTACAGAAAATCGTATAAATTCAATATATAAGGAAATAGCGATGCGTTTATTGGTCAAGCAATGCGAAAATATAGTAAGAGGAAAGTACGGGGCCAGCTATTGGGTTCATCTTTTCAATAGGTTGGAGAGCTCCGATTCATGGCAAGGACATGTTTATTTTCAAACCGATCCCAAAATAGTTGAAGAAATGAAAGTGGTTGTGATGGAAGAGGCTCGAAAATTCATGGAGGGCGATCTTGACGAAAAAGAATTTAATAGTCTCAAAAGCAACATTATAAATAAACGCTCTGAGGAACTAAAATCCAACAGATGGTGGGTCAATACGGTTTTGCCCGAATATTATTTACATAACAAAAGCATTGTCCCAACTTACATTGAAGATGTAAAAAGTATAACGCTGGATGGCTTAAAAACTTTTACAAGAAATATTTATGCACAAGGGAATTTCATTGATGTTGTGATGAAACCAGAATGATCAATAAGTTATTTGATATCTTTTTGAATATCCGCATTCATATTTCTCAATAGCATCTTAAATAAAATAAGGCACTGAATATTTCAATTGTCGATTGGAATTTAAAATAAGAAACATATAAATGGAAAGAAGAGAGTTTTGTAAAAAATCTTTATTGAGTGGTGCTGCATTGATGGCAGCTCCCTTAATATCAAAGGCGAATTTGTTAGATCCCTTTGCTGTAAAAGATTCAATCCCACTGATGGGAAATCGCTTTGTTACTTTATGTATTATGATTCGTACAACACCCTGGGAGGTGTCGAGGGATGTTAAATTGCTGAACAGGGATGAAAGTTTTGCTCATACCTTAAAAGTTGTCAGGGATTTGCGAGAAACTTTCTCTAAAAACAACCCCGAAGGCAGGTTGACATGGGGCTTTACTTTAAATGCGCTTGAAGACAAGCGTCCTAATTATGGTGATATTCGAAAGTATGCAGCTGAATGTCAACGGTCGTTTGGCGACGAAGTATCTTACTTCCCTGGATATTTCCCTGCTATGTATTTACCAAGGGAGCGCATAAATCGAGAGATGAGTGAAGCAATCCAGATTATTTCAGATATTGTTGGCGGAGGATATCGACCCAAAGCCATTATGGGCGGTTTCCTATCTGCAAATAACCTGGCCTATCTGGCTGAAAAAGAAAACATACATGTTGCGCATGGGGTAATTTGGAGTCAGCATGAAATTGATGGAGGCGGAGCAGATGGCTCACCATCGTACCCATATTATCCATCTAAAGAGCATTTTTGTAAACCGGCACAAGGTAAAAATGATTTTATCGACTGTGTTAATCTTGATGGTTGGAGCGTTGATTTTCTTAATGCACGGGTTAGTGGTGGTGTTCGGGGTACTACTCCTTTTAATGGAGCGGCAAGCCGTCGTGGTGTAGGACCAATTGAAACTTATGGAGACTGGGGATTGGAAATTGGCCATGAGGCAGTAATGCATACCCAGTCTATTCATTTCGACCGGGGCTTCGAACTTAATGGTTTTGGCTGGATTCCAAATATATGGGAGGCTGCATTGGTGAAAATTCCGGAACGTAATAACTGGGACGAGACATTTGCTTTGCGAGCACTCGAGAAATGGGTGGGGGCAACTGTGAAAAGGTGGCCCGAGGTCAAGTTTGTCACTTTTGGGGAGTATGGTGAAATATGGCGTAAGCACTATCGGGATAATAATCAATGGAATTATCGATTTGAAGAGAAGGGCTTGGGTATTGGAAATTCATGGGGCAATGAAGAGATTCGATGGTTTATGAATAAAAATTTCCGTTTGGCTACGGTAAGAGATTGGCATAAAAATACTCCGGAAAAAATAATTGATTTCACACGATATGATCTTCCAGCCAGAGAACCGAGTGATCCTTCACCGGAGAGACCAATTAAAGACTGGAGTTTAATGAACAGAATTAATCAAAAAGAATTGAGACTACAGGATAAACCGATATTATTGAATGAGTTAAGATCAGAGGAAAAAGAGTTAATTGCAAAATATTATCCTGAGTTGTTTTCATAGGATTGCTTATCAATTTTAATAGGTATCAAAACGGAAGTACTCGTAAAAGATAAAACCAAATACTACATTTGTAGATTGGCAGAGCTATTAAACCGGTTTTCTATAATTAATTTATCAAGATGAAAACTTCAATAAAGCGTATTCTCGTAGTATTTATTGCTGTCGTTTTAATGGCAGGATGTACTACAAAAAAATTAACCGATCGACCAGCCAGTACTTTTGCGAAAGGGGCTGATATTAGCTGGCTGCCACAGATGGAGGCTACTGGCTATAAATTTTATAACGATAAGGGTGTTGAGGAGGATTGTTTTAAGATTTTGAAAGATCATGGAATCAATTCGATACGCCTCAGGACTTGGGTTAATCCTTCAGACGACAGAGCAAGCGGTCATTGTAGTAAGGACGAAACAGTGGCAATGGCGGTGAGGGCTCAGAAGTGGGGGATGCGGATTATGATCGATTTTCATTATAGCGATAGCTGGGCCGATCCCGGAAAGCAAAAGAAACCCGCTGCATGGGAAGGTCATGACTTTGCGCAGTTATTGAAAGACGTTTATAACTACACCTTTGATGTGATGACTGCATTGAAAACGAGTGGTGTGTCTCCTGATTGGGTGCAGGTAGGAAATGAAACGGCCAGTGGCATGATTTATCCCGAAGGAAGTACTTCGAACTGGACTCAGTTGGCGCAATTAATCAATCAGGGTTATGATGCGATTAAAGCAGTGAGTCCCAATTCGAAAGTTATTCTTCACGTAGATCAGGGAAATAATAATGCCCGTTTCAGAACATGGTTTGATAATGCTAAGGCGAATGGGGCCAAATATGATGTGATCGGTTTATCGTATTATCCATATTGGCTCACCGGAAATCCTGATTATACGCTTTCTATTAATGATCTGGGAAATAATTTGCTGGATATGGTTTCGAGATATGGCAAAGAGGTGATGGTGGTTGAAGTGGGTGGCGAGGATTATAAGGCGCAAAATACTTACGATATGTTGGTCGCCGTTCAGAAGAAGGTTAAGGCTGTGCCTAATGGTAAAGGATTGGGTGTGTTATATTGGGAACCTGAAGGAGCTAAAAGCTGGAGCCACTATGGTTTGAGCGCATGGGGCGATGATGGCAGGCCAACAAAGGCATTAGATGCTTTTTTGATTGATTTATAATTAAATGTATTCATATGGACAGGTCATGCCTGTCCATATGAATACAATCCTATATTTTTTTACGAAGGTTATTTACTCTCTCTTTTCTTCTCTCGATCTTCTAAACGGTTTTTGTCTTGCTCTTTGCTCTCTCTGATCATATCGGTCGGATTATCAATTTGCGGTGAGTTCTTTACACGCTCCCAGTTGAACTTTTCATTCAGGGGTGTTAAGGCTTTCTGCGGATCGAAGAAACGAAGATCTGAAGGCAATGCGTTGTACGGTGTGAAGTCGGGTTGATCGGTAAACATATCTGCCATGTCGGTTGCCCCTGCGTCGTATTGATTGAGATAGGGGAGTCCTAGTATATTCCAAAAAGTTTTGAAGATGCTTCCAAAGCTATAGTGATAATGGCTTACGTAGTTCTTTTTGGCATAAGGAGATACACACATCAATATACTTCGATGTGCATCTATGTGATCTACCCCATTCTGAGCATCGTCTTCGGTGATGACAATGGCCATGTTTTTCCAGTAGGGCGTGTGCGATAGAAATTCTACAATACGTCCAACTGCAAGATCATTATCGGCTTCGTAGCTTTCGCGGAAAGGGTATCCGTTTTCAACGGTTTCGCCTGCTCCATGGTCGTTGGGGATAATCACTGTAAGAACCTGAGGAAGTGGCTCCTTTCCATCTTTCCATTTCTGATTGTATTCTTTGATAAACATGTCGATCCGATATTGATCGGGGATGGCCATGTTGAAGGTTGGATAGTTGTGTGATGTGCGATCGAAGAGTGTGGCAGGCAATGGAAAATTAGCTAATTGTTTGATTCCTGTTTGTTTATACTTTTCATTATAATCGCCAGGCTCAAACATGACACTGAACCCGAAATTATAATAGTTTACATTGTGGCGTGCAAAATGGTCCCACATTGATCCCGCCTCATTATAGTCTTCAGGGTAGATCGCTCCTGCAGCACCATTAAATCCAAGATTACCGGGGGCATTCGACTTTTCTTTGTAGTCGCGGTTGCCGCCATAGTTGGCAGGAACAGTGGCTTCTACCCATTCGTTAGGATATGTGTTTGTCAACCAGCGATGTCCATCAGCCGATACATCGGAATCCACATAAAAGTTGTCTGAAATAGCAAACCGATTGGCTAAATCAAGATGGTTAGGCATTACAGTGGCATCGTTTACAGCCATCGTCTTTTTATGGTTGGTAAACGATACATTGCGACCATAACGGGCTAATGTTGAGTCGCCATCTCCTTTCGAAACCTGTCCCAAAATCTCATCATAGGTTCTATTCTCTTTAGAGATAAAGACGATGTGTTTGATGGGTGATGTAGAAGCTTTTGGATAGAGCGGAATAGGATTGTTACGGCGCCATGCAAATGACTCATGATCAGGATTGGTGAATTTGAAGTTGTTCGCAATTACCTTTTGAGTTGCCTCTTTTAACTGGTCGCCTGTAGGAATATCTAACACCTCAACCGTCCCTTTCATCAAGCTGCCAATGTAACTACCTTCGGCAGCAATTTTGAAAGCGGCCCCTCCGTTAGGACCGCTTCCATATCCTTTGGCATTGGCAACAATTAATTGTTTGCCATCAGGGCTCACTTTTAACTTGGCAGGAAACCATCCGGTTGGAATATGCCCCAATACTTCTAGGGTTGAGGTGTTAATGACTCCTACCGCATTCAGTCCTGCCTCTGCTACATAGAGCTGTTTTCCATCAGGAGAGATCGCCAATCCGAAAGGGATAATTCCACGATACCGCTTTATTCTGGGATCGGGAGAGAGTGATATCTGTTTGACGATTTTATTTTTCTTAGCATCAAGAACTGTGATGTTATCGTTATTGCCATTGCTAATGAAGATATACTGATTGTTGCTAACCAGCGAATTGGGACTGGAGCCGCCTACAGCCGGAAAGTCCTCGACCATCTGTCCGACTAAATGTCCTGTTTTAATCTTTGCGGTTACATGTGGCTTTGACGGATTACTAAGGTTGATAGCCCATACTGAGAATGATTCGGAAGCATTGACCGGTCCTAATCCCGGGATCTTTAATGAATCGTTTTCTATGCCTTCTTCTGATTCTTTTGACTGATAGGGGAATGCGGGGAAGTCGAGAACATCGTCTTTCCATTCACCCTTCTTTTTCCGTTGGATCTTCTTATAGGCATACATACCGACATTGGCTACATAGACTTGCTTCTCATCAGAAGAGAGTGTAATCCCAAATGGATAGCGACCAACCGGCACACTGGACAAGAGTTTCTTACTCTGGATATCGAGAATAATCATCCTGAAGTTGATTTGATCAACGGCATATAAAAGAGTGCCTGATTTATTGATCGTCATATCTCCTATATATCCATGGGTGTAATCAGTTTTCTGGTCTTTGAATGAGCAATCGATAAAGCCCTCTTTCTTTCCGGTAGCACTATTAAAGATGAATACTTTATTTTCCTGTCCTCCGGCAACATAGATGTATTGATTGTCGGGAGAGATGGCCAGACCCATAAAAACGGATGCCAGCACTCCCTGATCAGTAGCTGCTCCGGGGGGAACTTGTTGTATATCGGGATTGGCTGATAACACATTGCGCAAAATGGTTATGGCCAATGGTGCAGTGCCTGAATTGGCAGTAACGGCAATAGATCCGTCATTGCTCAACGCTAGTCCATAGGGGTGGGGGGCAACAGAAAACGATCTGCCTAATGGGGTGATGATACGACCATTGGGAATGGAGGTGGCACCATTTTTGTTGATTTTTGTGAAGGCTTCACCTGATGGAGAAGTGATAATATAATCAGGTCGTTGTGCTTTCGTTCCTGAACATAATATCAGGAGGAAAGCAATTATTTGAAGGATAGTTTTTTTCATACTAACTGTTATTAATTCATGTAGTTAAGCATTTAGCTGGTTAAAGATAAACGAAATAACATTAAAAAAGTCCTAACTTTGCTCATTGGAAAAACTTTTATGGTTCTGAAGCTGTTTGTTTCGGTATACTACACAAATTGGTAAATAACTATTTATGATAAATTTTGAAAGGTTCACGCTTGAAAATGGTTTGCGGGTGATCGTTCATACCGACGTAACTACACCATTGGTGTCGATGAACATTTTATATAATGTTGGTTCGCGTGATGAAGATCCTGGGAAGACTGGATTTGCTCATCTGTTCGAACACCTGATGTTTGGAGGATCGGTCAATATTAAGGAATATGATGAACCCCTCGAAAGGGTGGGTGGCGAAAATAATGCCTTTACCAATAATGATGTTACAGACTATTATCTAACCGTTCCGAAACAGAATCTGGAATCAGCTTTCTGGCTTGAATCGGATAGGATGTTAAATCTTGCATTCTCTAAAAAGAGTCTGGAGGTTCAACGCAGTGTGGTGATTGAGGAATTCAGACAAAACTATCTGAATCAACCTTTTGGAGATGTTTGGTTGTTGCTGCGCCCAATGGCCTATACAACACATCCTTATCGGTGGTCTACAATTGGTAAAGAGATTAAGCATATTCAAGATGCTACCATGGAAGATGTACGCGACTTCTATGGTCGTTTCTATAATCCGAATAATGCTATTTTGGTACTTGCCGGTAACACAACGGGTGAAGAAGTTAAGCAGCTAGCTGAAAAATGGTTTGCTCCCATCCCTGCCGGTCCTGTGTTCAATAGGGACATCCCCAGAGAACCGGTTCAGACTGTATCACGAAGCCTTACCGTTCAGAAGGATGTGCCGATCAATTCGATTTATAAGGCCTATCATATGTGTGGTAGAATGGATGATACTTATCCTGCTACTGATTTACTGAGTGATGTGTTATCAAATGGCGATTCGTCTCGACTATATCAGTCGTTGCTTAAAGAACAACAGCTTTTCAGCGAGATTAATGCTTTCCTCACGGGCGACGAAGATGGCGGATTATTTGTGGTGACCGGTAAGCTGATCAAAGGGGTGGAGATGAAACAAGCAGAAGATGCAATATTAGAGCAGCTCGACTTGATTAAAAAGGATTTAATAACGGATGTAGAGCTTCAAAAAGTGAAAAATAAGGCGGAGTCATTGATGACGTTTAGTGAAATGCGTATTCAGGAACGGGCACTTAATCTTGCTTATGCTGAACATCTTGGCGATGTGGATATGGTGAATAACGATATCGTAAGATATAATGCCGTTACACCTGAACAGATCAGATCTGTTGCTAACGAAATATTGCAACCCCAAAACTGCTCTACTCTTTATTACTACTCAAAACAGGCTAATTAATTGGATGCCAAAATGATGATGAACAGAAAGAAACAACCGAAAATATTTGATATAGCCCCGGATAGGGGTGTGGTGGAGTTGATAACCCCCAAGACCTATCTGCTCGATAATGGCATTAAAGTTTTTGCTATTAATGCCGGTACACAAGATCTATGTCGCTTGGAATTTATATTTGATGCGGGCACCTGGTATCAGAAAGGAGCCTTTGTGGCAATGTCGGCCAACGACTTGATGAAAGAAGGCTCCGCTAATATGACGGCCCGGCAGATTGCAGATGAACTTGATTATTATGGAGCCTATCATGAGGCCTCAACTGAAAAAGATTCAGCC
This sequence comes from Bacteroidales bacterium, assembly GCA_023251485.1. Taxonomy (GTDB): domain Bacteria; phylum Bacteroidota; class Bacteroidia; order Bacteroidales; family Cfx3-03; genus Cfx3-03. Next base: position 500 of record JAHEYR010000058.1, on the reverse strand, counting down.
TATCAGGCACTTTATTCTTTAAATAAACATCTTCCTGCTACCTTGAAGGTGATGGAGGAGATCATTAAAGTTCCTCAATACGATCAACAGGAAGTCGATATCTATCTCAAAAAGAAACATCAGGGATTACTGGTGAACATGGAAAAGGTAAATTACCTTGCCCGTATTCACTTTGGTGAGCTGTTGTACGGACCCACGCATCCTTATGGAAGATGGGCTTCACCGGCTGATGTACAAGGGGTGTCGCGTGATGAAATTGTTGCTTTTCATAAAACCTATTATCGTTCTTCGAATTGTTACATCATCGCTTCGGGCATGATCAATGAGGATGTAATCAACTTGTTGAATCAATATTTTGGAGGTGACGATTGGAATGGCCCCGAGATCGTTAATAACACAAAATATGAGGAGAAGACAGGTACTGAGTTGATTCGGACGGTCGAAAAGCCTGATGCACTACAGACTGCCTTGCGTGTAGGTAAGGTTTTATTTAATAGAAC